>NZ_CAXBOC010000001.1:0-66243 GCF_963976465.1 uncultured Cyclobacterium sp.
TTAAGCACATTGGGGTCTACCATACCGGAACCTCCAATTTCTACCCAACCACTGCCTTTACAAATATTGCAACCTTTACCCCCGCAGAGTTGACAAGAAATATCGATTTCTGCACTTGGTTCCGTAAAAGGGAAATAGGAAGGCCTGAACCTTACCTGGGTTTGTTTCCCAAACATCTCTTTTGCGAAATGATATAAAGTCTGCTTCAAATCCGAGAAACTGACATTTTCATCCACATACAAACCTTCCACCTGATGAAATATACAATGTGCTCTGGCAGAAATTGCCTCATTTCTAAATACACGGCCTAACTTGAACAGAAGAGGTATGGGTCCGCAATGCGATGTCAGGGTTTTTTTCAATGAAAAACGTGTCTTGCATTTCACGTGCCGGATGGTTTTCCGGGAAGTTTAATGCGGTGAAATTGTGCCAGTCGTCCTCAATTTCAGGTCCCTCAGAAAGGTTGAAGCCTATTCTTTCAAAAATGGTTACAATTCTTTGCCTTACGGCTGTTAATGGATGAATTCCTCCAACAGGCCAAGCCGTGGGTGGCAAGGTGAGGTCCTGATCGAGCACTCTTTTCTGTTGGCTACCACTTTCAGATTGGGCGATCAATTCCTTAAATTTTTCTTCAGCAAGTTGTTTTACTTCATTGACTTCCTGGCCAAATGCTTTTTTCTGCTCATTCGGTATATTCCTCATTTCAGCAAAAAGGGCACCTATAATGCTCTTTTTACTTATAAACCTCATTCTGAAAGCTTCTAGTTCTTCTGCAGAATCGGCTTTGGCTGCTGCTAATTCAGCTTTAATCTGGTTTATTTTTTCACTATGCATGTGGAAATTCATCTTTGTAAGACCACAAATCTAAAATAATTTTTTGAGGCCACCTATCTTTTAAAAGAGCTAAAAGGGATTCTTTCTACTATAAGCTATCTTCTTCCTCTTCTTTCTTGGGAATTTTGGGTTGCATTAATCCTGAACTTCCCATTAATCCTGAAAAAGTAGCCTTCCACATATAATTGAAAACAAACTTATAAGGAATCCTTTCCACATAGATTGGAGAACTTACCAGCCGGTTAAAAATAGGCCTAGGGTTGTTTTTTCTTAAAGCCAAAGCATTGATGACAAAAGTTAAAATTCCTTTTCTTCCTCCGGCATCTTTTAAGGTACGCTCATCCAAAAGCTGCACTTTAAGCTTGTTGTATTTTAAGGTCATCTCCCCGATTGCTTCATTTTTATCCACCACAAAATGCCATTTTCCTTCCCTTACCTTGCCTCTTTTTACCGTAATAAAAGCATTGGTAGCCAATATGGAGTTGATGGAAGGAAGGTCAAAAGCACCTACCTCTGCCTCCACAGCAATAGGGTAAGGGTCTTCAAATTCCATTTGAACTTTGGCCTTTATCGGAGCTACCTTGTTGATTCTAAAATCGGCTTCCACCTCGGGATTTTTCCTGTCTTCTCCAAATTCCCCCAATCTAAAAGGGTACATTTTGGCATTGAACTGATCAAAAGTAATCTCACCCGGGACCATTCCTTTGATTGGAAACTCTGTATAAGTAAGCATGCCCTCTTTTACAATTAAGGTGTCCAACTCGATGATCTGCTTGGATAGCTCCATCAACTGCTGAGGCATCATCTTGACCACTGTGGTGTCCTCTTCAATTCTTTTGTCTCTAAAAACTTCCAACTGTGGCATTTCCAAGGTCATGCTAAGGGCTTCAATCTTCTCTTCAGCAATAAACCGCTTTAGGTTTAGGCCTTCTATAGTGATTTTTGGCACATACAATTCCATTACATCCGTTTGCTTTCCTACTGCCCGTGCATAGGCAAACCGCCCTACCCTAGGTAAAAACCGAACTTCATTAAGGATCAATTTGTCCTTAGAAACCATTAATTTACCAATGCTTACTTTATTCAAGCTGTCCGGTAAATTCAGTTCATAGTCCTTGAACTCAAAACGGAAATCTTCATTGAAAAAGAAGTCAGAATTGAATTGTTGTTTTTGCGTAAAGTCAAAATTCAGGTCACTGAGAATAAGCCTTAGGTTTTTAAAGGCCCTTTTAGGGATGGTGTCGGACTTGTCTATTAAGGCAAAACTTCCACCATTGAGTTTGAAATTCCTGATCAGGATGCTTTCCAATATTTTGCGGCTCACTTCCTTTCCCTGCCCATTAGGTAATTCAATAGGGGGTTCATTTTTGCTTAGGTAGAGGTTGACCTCAGGATCTGTTAATCGCAATAGGGATACATCAAGCTCTCCGGTTTTTTGAAAACTTGTAAGGGAGCGGGTATTGATGCTGATCTGGGGAATATGTGCTTTAATTATTGGGCCTTGCAGATTTTCAGGGGCTTCTTTAGGCACCACATTCACATTCTCTATCAATATCTCTTCCTTCCGAGAGTCAAGTTGGATTTTTGAAAAAGTGACTGTATGAACACTGTCCTTAAGTGCCAGAGAAAAATTGTCTACATCCAAAGCCATGGTCGAAAAGAAGCTGGCAATGTCTCCATGTGATAACCTGGTAGAATCAAGCAGAAAGTCTGCTATGGCTATGTTGATTCCGGTATTGATTAATTGTAAATCATTTCCATTCTGGTAATTCGCCACATTAAAAGAACCATTGGTGGCCAAAATGGAATCTATTTTGATTACATCAATGGTTTTTGGAAGGTTTCTACTTTTCTTTTTTTCCTCATTTGGCTTGTCTTCTTCTTTGTTAAAGGCCCGGTTGATGGACAAATTCACTTCAGCATCTGAAAACCGAAGTTTGGTCAATGCCAAGGTGTTGTCAAACAAAAAGGCTTCCAGGTCTACTCCACTAAAGCTCAAATCGGGAAAACTCGCCTCAATACTGACCTTTGATTCGAGGTCTTTATTGGGCATTAACTTAACATCGAAGGTATTGATTTCTTCCCGAGCAGAATTGAAGCCGATACGGCCGGCCACAATGCTGTATTTTCCATTGGCCAGGTTAAATAGATAATTGTTAAGGTTGACATCTACTTCATCTGAAAACAAGGTCCTGTTAGCTGCAGGGTTTATGTTTTCGTCCAGATAAAAGTTCCTAATTTTTACTGAGATGTCATTTTCGGCGAAAGATCTAAACTGTTCATTGGCAAAGTTTTCATAGTTGAAAGTACCTTTTTCGGTGCTCAAAGAGTCAATGCTGATCACTTTGAAATAGCTGGTTATCAAATCCAATACATCTCCACGTTTTAGCTTTTCTTGCTTGTTATTTTCTTTGGGGATGTATTTTGTCCAATGGATGATAGGACTGGGGATATCAATATGATTGATAAATAACTTGTTTTGAAAATAGGCTTGGTTGATGTCCACTCCGGTAGCAGAAAATTCCGGTATCTCAATGTCCAAAACGGTTGTTCTGCCATATTTATCCAGCAAGGGAAGTACCGCTTCAGGGGAGAAGGGTTTAAGTTTAAACCCTTCTATATTCAATAGATCCTTTTGGGTGTCAATCAATATTTTGTCCGCCACAAAAAGATGCAGGTTATCCGACAATTTTAGGGCATAGTCTTCAATCTCAAGCCTAAGGTTGTCGGCCAGAAAAATCCTCGAAGAAGTGTCTGACATGTATTTGTCATCCAACTGGAAATTTTCTAGCAGAAAGTTTATTTTCCCGAAAGCCAGACTGTCCTGCCTTACTCTTAGGTGATTGTCTAGCACCAGACTACCATTTTCTACTTCTAATTTCTGGACATATACAGCTTTAAAAAACCCTTTGGTTAATTGCTGCAAGTCGGTCATTTGGGAGGGGTCGCTTTCTTCGGTAGCATTGCCAAGGATGTCTTTGATCACTACATCCGGTGCATTTATTAGCAACTCTCCTATGTCAATGATGTTTTCATTGTAAACTTTTCTCAGATTTGCATTGGCAAATTCCAGCAGTGGTACTTTTATTTCAAAAAGGGAAGCTTCCGCAAGGCTGTCTTCATTCACTTCCGGTTTAAGTTCTATTTCATTGATCTTAACCTTGTCATCTAAAGTAGACAGGTAAATATTGTGTCCTGAAATCCAATGCACCCCGTCGGCCAATGCTATTTTTGCCCGATCAATTTCTAATGTTGCATTTCTTGCATATAGGAAATTATCTTTTTTAAGTTCTTCATCTTGTCCCAGATATACATCTTCCAAAGAAAATTGGATTTCATCTGCTTCAATCCTGTTCTTATTTGGATTATGAACACCCCTTTGCAAGAATTGTCCATCGTCAATGGTCAAAGCTTTTATGGTGATCGACTCCAGTAAATCTTCCACCAAGCCATACATGTCTGTGGTTCTTGCCTCCTCATCCATCGCATTCCTGTCTGTATACAAAACGATATGCGGTGCATTAAGATTGAGGTCTCCAATGGCGACTTTTGACGTTTGGAACATCTCCATGATGTCAGCATCTGTCAAGGCTAGCTTTTCCAAAAATATTTCATAGTAGACGTCTGCAGCTTTTTCCAAATTAGGGGTAACCCTTACCTTGCTCGCCAATATTTGCTTGTCCAGAGAAGAGATGGCTACCTTTTCTGCCATGACCCTATGAATGCTATCTGCTAATGAAACCTCAAAGTCATCAAAATCCAATTGAAAGCCCTCGATGCCAAAAGGAGCATTCTCTTCCTTTTCTCCAATGAGGTGAATGTTTTTGAGGTAAAGGTTGGTGTTTTGGGCAGCAATGGATTTTTGACTTAGGAAATTTTCTATTAAAAAATTGGCCTGATCGATGTAAAAATCATTGATAAAAATCTCCTTTAAGGGACCATTAAGTGATTTTTTAATTTCGAATTCAAGTTGTTTGAGTGGGCTGAATTCTTTGTTATCAGTAAGTTCCAATTGTTGTTTGGACTGGATCATGGGAGCTGTCAAGCGTAGTTCATCAGCTGTTAACTTGCCGTCTTCACCTAGGAAGTTTAGGCCCAATATATCCAATTGATCTACTGAAATTTTATAATAGGGGATCTCTAGGGCATCAAAAATTGTGGGGTCTGTTGGTACAAGTTGAAACTTTTCGACAAAAAGACCACGCTGAAACAAAGAAAGGTACACCCTTTCAAAGTCTACAGCGTATTTGCCTTTTGAAACTTTCTCTACCTGTTGCTGTATATACTCTCTAAATAACCAGTCCGCTCCAAAAAAAAGAATAAAGTGGGTTGAGACAGCAAGAAAGGCGAGAACTGAAATGATTTTCAGCAATCGCTTTCTTTTTTTTCCGGATTTTTTGATATCTATTTCTTCTCCACTCATTTTTCAGATCAAGAATACAAAATAAAGAGGAAAATGTTTAAGAAAGACTGCTAAAAGAAAAATTTGAGCTGCCATAAATAAAAAAGCCGGTGGATATATGTTTCAATATATTCACCGGCTTGGGTATAAATGCTGTAGGAGAAGGATTCGAACCTCCACGAGGTTGTTAGGCAACACATTGAGCTCGATGTGTGCTTTGTCCAATACGCCGGATTAACCGGTTTCCTCACCCCCGAGACAGGAGGGCATGTCTGCCAATTTCAACACCCTACAGTGTTTGAGAACTTTATCAAAAATCACTTCGCTTTTCCAGAGCGGAAACCGAATTATATTTTGATATAACAAATGTAATAAATCGTAGAGATTAAGAAAATATTATCATTAGAAATATTAAAAAATTATAATATTCTTAAAAAAGTATCTAAAAATAAGACTTATTGGAAATTATAAGTCTTATTATATTGTCGCTTTTAGAGATTCAATAATTGGCTATTTTTCAAATTTTACATAATTTTCCCACTTTTCGATGACCGTTAACATGTCCTCCGGTATTTCCCCTTCAAAATACAATTCTTCGCCACTTATCGGGTGAATAAAACCCAAAGATTTGGCATGTAGTGCCTGCCTGGGGAGTATCTGAAAACAATTTTGAATGTAGGATTTGTACTTTGAATATTGGGTACCTTTTCGAATTTGATCTCCTCCATACATGGCATCATTAAATAGCGGGTGGCCGATGTATTTCATATGAGCCCGAATCTGGTGTGTCCTTCCGGTTTCTAGCTCGCAGCTTAAAAGGCTGACATACCGAAGTCTTTTGATAACCTTCCAGTGAGTGATGGCTGATTTTCCGGCATCACCTTCAGGGTAGGCCTGCATCACTTTCCGGTCTTTGACACCCCGGCCTATGGGTACATTGATTGTTCCTTCATCCTCAACTGGTTCTCCCCAGACCAAGGCCACATAGGTTCTTGATATGGAATGATCAAAAAACTGCTTGGCAAGATGACTCATGGCCCTTTCAGATTTAGCAATTACCAAGAGTCCACTGGTGTCTTTGTCTATCCTGTGTACCAAACCCGGACGCCCTGAATTTCCGGGTAATTCAGGAAGATTTTTAAAATAATAGGCCAAGGCATTGACTAAGGTGCCGGTCCAGTTGCCATGTGCAGGGTGCACCACCATGCCTGCAGGTTTATAAACCACCATTAGGTGGTCATCTTCATACCTGATGTCTAAAGGAAGATCCTCCGCTACCACTTCAGTTTCCTTGCGACTTTTTTCCATGGCAAAGGTAATCAGGTCGCCGGCTTTGATTTTATAGTTGGCTTTTACTACCTCCCCATTTACTTTAACTATTCCTGAAAGAATGCTTTGCTGAACCTTATTTCTAGTAGCATAGGCCAGTTTATCGGTAATAAATTTGTCTATTCTAATCGAACTTTGGCCGGGATCTACAGTCAGTTCATGGTGATCGAAAAAACTTTCCTCTTCCGGTAATTCTTCATTCGTGATCTCTGTCATGGTGCAAAATTAGGATTTGATCAAAAACAATTAGAGTTTTGACTTAAAATCATTGGATAAATTTATTTTGACTGCGTTAAAACCTGCCATATATCAGCCACTTCACGATCCGTTAATCAGTGAAAAGGGCTTAGAAGTAATAGTTAAAAGACTGGATCTACTTCATCCAGATGTTCAAGGTAACAAATTTTATAAACTACATTATAACCTTGAAGCGGCGAAGAAATCGGGGCTTTCACAAGTATTGACCTTTGGAGGGGCATATTCCAACCATATTCATGCCACCGCCTTGGCGGCTTCTGCAAATGGGTTGAAGGCCATAGGAGTCATTAGAGGTGAACTTGTCACTCCACTTAATCCAACCTTGGAAGATGCGCGGAATCAAGGGATGGAATTGTACCCAATGTCTAGGGAAGAATACAGGCAAAAAGACAGTGCTACGATACTTAAAAGCTTGAAAGACAAATTTGGGGAGTTTTATTTGATCCCTGAGGGAGGAACCAATGCCCTGGCCATAAAAGGAACCCAGGAAATATTGGAGGACAAGGATTTGACAATGGATTTTGTTACTTGTCCTATTGGGACCGGAGGTACATTTGCAGGGCTCTTGGCAAGTGCCAGATTCAAGCAAAAGCTTATTGGCTTTTCTTCTTTGAAAGGTGATTTTATAATTTCTGAGGTGGATCAGTTGCTCCGCAAATATGGGACTCAGCCCAATTGTGCGTATGAAATCCAGACCGCCTATCATTTTGGAGGATACGCCAAGCAAAAGCCAACCTTGATATCATTTATACAGGAAATAAAAACAAAAGCCAATCTACCACTTGAGCCTGTATATACAGGAAAGATGGTATTTGGCCTTTTTGACTTGATTCAGAAAGATTATTTCCCCAGGGGAAGTAAAATATTGGTTTTACACACCGGAGGATTGCAAGGAATCCGCGGGTATGAGCAAAGACTCGGCATTAAGTTTTGACCTACACCTCTCCGGAAGTTTCCACTTTTTCTAGAATGGCAGCATAATCCAAATCATTCCAATTCTTGGGGACATCCGGGTCTTTCATTACCTCATCCATCACTTTTTCCTGAAGTTTACCAATGGCATAAGCCTCCGAATAGCGCATATTAGAAAAAGTTACCATGCTGTACAGGGGTTGCCATTCTTTGGGATACAATTCATGCAGTTTGGCTTCAATCTTTTTCCGTATCAGAAATTTAGGATCAGCTATATTGTCACTCATCTCTTTAAAATTATCCATGGCCAGCTGGCAGATGGCATCGGTATCTGGTTTCCTTGTTTTCTGAAATTTTTCGAAGACCAAATCCCAAGAGGAAGTACCGTATTTCTCGATAAGGTTGTCCAAAATAAAACAATCTTCAAATCCACAGTTCATGCCTTGTCCATAGAAAGGAACCATGGCATGGGCCGCATCGCCTATGAGCAAGGCGTTGTTTTCAGTCCATGGATAGCACTCTGTATTGATAAGTGCAGAAGTAGGATTATTTTTGAAATCAGCCAACAAATTCGGCATCAAATCAAAGGCGTCATTGAAGTAAGTTTTAAAAATTAGATTGATATCCTTGTCATCATAGATATTTTCAAAGCTAACTTTATAACCTTCAAAAGGCAAAAACAGGGTACAGGTAAAAGACTTGTCCAAATTAGGCAATGCTATGAGCATGAACTTTCCCCTTGGCCAAATATGAAGGGCATTGGGGTCCAGTGCAAAATCTCCTGTAGCAGTAGGTGGAATGTGTAATTCCTTATAGCCGTGAGAGATAAATTTTTGGTAAAAATTAAATCTTACTTGGCTTTGAAAGGCATTTCTTAGAGCAGAGTAGGAGCCATCAGAACCAATTAGCACATCTGAAGTCATCCGTTTTTCTGAGCCATCTTCAAGGCAAAATTCCACTTCTCGCTTAGAAACATTGACATTTTCCACTTTGTGGTTAAAATAAATCTTTGTGCCCAGTGCTTCAGCTTCATCCATTAGCAGTTCATTAAATACATTTCTGCTGATGGAATAAATGGCCTGATTCTCTTTTCCGTAGGGTTGAAAGTAGGTATTCCCATGTTCATTATGGATTCTTCTGCCGGACAAGGCTAAGGTATAGGGCAAAACTTTTTCTTTCAAGCCTGCTTTTTCCAAGGCATTCCAGCCTCTGTCGCTCAAAGCCATATTGATTGATCTGCCTTCTCCGGTTTTATTTGAATTGCGCCAATCCTGACGTTTTTCATAAATAGTAACATCTAGTCCTCTTTTTTTGAGGTATATGGCGAGCAGGGATCCGATGAGTCCCGCGCCCAATAGGTCTATTTTCTCTTTCATTTTTTAACAGGTTTAATTTTTGGGGTTATTCTTTCAATGAGTTTTTGAGGATTTTACTGAATTCAAAAACATCCTGAAAGCTATTGTACATAGGGGTGGGTGCAAGTCTGATGACATTCGGATTTCTCCAATCCGCCACCACTCCGTTATCAATCCACAAATCAAAAACTTCTTTGCCTTTTTTGTGAATCAATAAAGAGAGTTGGCATCCCCTTTCTGTTGGTTTTAAGGGAGTTATAATTTCTAACAATTCCGGGTCTTTAATTGTTTCACGAATGGCAAATTCGAGATAACCGGTTAATTGAATACTCTTTTTTCTTAAGTTTTCTAAGCCGGCTTCGGCAAATAATTCCAGCGAAGCCTGGTGGGCAGCTAAGCCCAGTACATTGTCGTTGCTTAATAACCAGCCATCTGCTCCGGGCATATGCTTGAAGCCCTTATTCATTTTAAATCGTTCTTTTTCATCATGTCCCCACCAGCCGGCAAATCTAGGCAGCAGGGGGTTGTCACGGTGTTTTTCGTTCACGAAGATTCCCGCGACATTACCGGGTCCTGAGTTGAGGTATTTGTAGCTACACCAAGTTGCGAAGTCTACTCCCCAGTCATGGAGCTGGAGCGGAACATTTCCTATGGCATGAGCAAGATCAAAGCCTACAGGGATATTGTGTTGATTGGCTGCTTTACTTATGGCTTTTAAGTCAAACAACTGTCCTGTATAGTACTGAAGTCCCGAAAGCATGACCAAGGCCAATTCATCTTTATGGCTTTCTATATTTTGAAGAATGTCTTCGGTGCGTAACAGGTGTTCATTTGGTCTTGGCGCCAATTCCAGTATGGCTTCATCTGGAATCAAGCCATGAAATTTTACCTGAGACTCCAATATATACTGATCAGAAGGAAAAGCCCCGGCTTCGGTTAGGATCTTGAATTTTTTTCCTTTGGGTTGATAAAACGACACCATCAATAGGTGGAGGTTTACACTTAGGCTATTCATGGCTACAACCTCCTCCGGATTGGCCCCAACCAAAGGTCCAAGCAGGCTTTTTGAAGGTTTTCTGGCATCGACCCAGGGTACTTTGCCTTCAAAGTGACCGTCCACTCCTTTATCGGCCCATTTTTCCAGTTCTTGTTTCAAGTAAGCATTGACGGTTCGGGGCTGTAAACCAAGAGAATTGCCACAAAAATAGATCAGTGGTTGGCCATTTTGTTCCGGAATATAAAATTTTTCCCGGAAAGTGGACAGTGGATCAGCTTGATCCATTTTGTACGCAAATTCCGGTGTTAATTCAAATGCAATCTGATCCATATTTGGATGAAAATGGGGGTATACTTAATTTAAATCAAGGATTAAGGAATCATTTCCATCCTATTTTTGCATTACTGTACCGCATTTTTTACAGCGTGTGTTTTCGGGGTTGGCCCAAAAACGATCCATTATAGGTGGCAGCTGGTTTACTATATCTGTGATGGTGGCATATTCTTCGTAAAGTTTGTTGTCACAGTTTTCACAAAACCAAAGAAAACCATCTTCTTCACCCGGTTTTCTATACCTCTCTATCACCAGGCCCACTGTATTGGCCGGTCTTCTGGGGCTATGAGGCACTCTGGGAGGCAGTAGAAACACTTCCCCTTCTTTGATGGGTATGTCTTTCATTACCCCATCGTCTACTATTTTAAGAACAATATCACCTTCAACTTGGTAAAAGAACTCCTCACCTTCGTTATAATGGTAATCCTTTCTGGCGTTTGGACCTCCTACCACCATGACGATAAAGTCGTCATTTTCCAGGTACATTTGTTGATTGCCCACTGGAGGTTTTAATAAATGGCGGTGATCATCTATCCATTTAGTGAAATTGATTGGTTGGGAAACGGCCATAATTTGAATAGTTTTAATGATTATGCCTGGGCTTTCTTGATCCTACTGAAATGAATTATAGGCCTAAGGCGAACGGCCAAAATTATAAAAAATATCCTATTAATGAACTATATAAACCTTAGCATTAACAAAATGGTAAAAATGATTGTTTTCAAAGGTTTTATGCCGGGTTTTGAATAAATGGTGAGCTACCAATATTTTATCATTGCTATTCAGTAACTTGCCCGAAAAAGTAAATGATTGGTTTGCTTTCACCTGCTAAAATGATTCAATTCAGCCTTTTTTAAGCCCTTATGTCCTCACACCATTTTGTAAAAGAACAACAAGAACCGGCTTTGCTTCTGTTGCTTGAAGAAATTGAAGATACGGAAACTCTCTCTTCCCTGCTCGAATGGGTGCCTACCGTCCTGGTTACCCAAAACAATGTGCAAAAAATCATGTCCTTGGGTATCAAAATTGATGGGATTCTTGCCACAAAGGAATTCCAGAATGCCAACCCTTACTTGCTTGAAGAACAGCATCCGGTAATATTTATCACTTCGGCTGAAGGTGCCTTCTTAGAAGCCGGCCTCAACTACCTTAGGGAAAAAGAGCATCATGCGGTAAATATCCTGAACTTTGATCCCTTGCGTATAAGGGAGTTGCTTCCTCAACTATCAAATTTGGACATCGTATTTTTTTACAATGGAATAAGGTATTTTCCGGCCAGGAAAGGAAAAATGAAAAAATGGTTCCCCGAAGGTCCCATACAGGTACATGGCGCTGAAGGACAATTTATTGAACATCAATCGGCTTCTTCTTCCAATGTTTTTCGGATCCAATACACCACCTTTTTAGAGCTTGAAGAGGGTTTTCATACCTTTAGTAGCAATGATTTATTTTGGATAGGGACCTTGGTGTAGGCGAGAAATCAAGCAAAAAATATGATATAGACCAAATGGCCAAAATTTAAGGTTTCTCCTGCCTTTTTAACCCTAGATGTGCAATAGACCATTTACTTCAACATTACGAGGCCTAATTTACAATCCGGATTTTAAGTTTTAAGATTATGCTTGCCGGACTTGGCCATAAACGATGCGATCCTTTCCGTTGATGTCCCGGATAAGCCGGACTTCTCCAAAGCCTTCACTGTTCATCATGGAAACGACTTCCGGACCAAAAGCTTCATTGATTTCAAAATACAGGAAGCCATTAGGGTTGAGAGATTCTTTGGCATGAAGGCATATGGCTTTGTAGAAGCGCAAGGGGTCCTCATTGGGTACAAACAAAGCCAATTCAGGCTCATGTTTCAGCACATTGGCTTGCATCAAGGCACGTTCTTTTTCCAACACATAGGGAGGGTTGCTGACCATAAGGTCATATTGATCCAAATGCAAATCTTTATTCAAAACATCAGCTTTGATAAAATTGAGCTTTGCTCCATGTTTTGCTGCATTGTGTTTGGCGATGGCCAAAGCTTGCTCACTAATATCTAGGGCCGATACCTCCGCTTCTGCCCATTCCAGCGCCAAGGATATGGCAATGCAACCAGAGCCTGTCCCAAGGTCAAGGACTTTCATTTTTCCTTTGTGGTTTTGTAGAATCAGTTGGACCAGTTCTTCGGTCTCATTTCTGGGAATCAGTACACCGGGGCCAACCCTAAATTCTCTTCCATAAAACGGTGCTTTTGCCAATATGTATTGTATGGGTTCACCAGCCATTAATTTGGCCATGGCATTTTCTAAGTTTTCAGGAACTAAAGGAATGGGTTTTTTATTTAATACATCTTTACGGTCCACAGACAAATAGGCTTCGAAAAGCCACATCACCAGACTTCGTGCTTCAGTTTCCGGATAAAGGGAGGTTAATTGGCTTACATAGGCCTTGTATACGTCTCTTAAATTCATTTTTTAATTGGGTTACCGATCCCTTTGTTATTGATGAAAAACCAAAAATAAATAGCCCCTATAGCATAACAAACCAAATCCAAGGGGTCTCGAACATACACAGAAGACCAAGCGGGCAGGAACCCTTCGAATAATAGACCAAAGTATACCAGGCCAATGATGATTTGCTTTTTGGTGAAGACCAGTTGTGTAGGGTCTTGATGCATCCACCTAAACGCTTGTAAGGTAATGCCAAGGACCACCGGTATGGCAAGGAGGTCATCCAGGTAACTGTGCAAAAGTGGCAAAAACAGGCCTTGAATCTTTTCAAGGTACTGATTGGCCCAGAATAGTATACATGGAAACCAGAAGAAGGGATTTTTGAGCACCGACATTATCCGGGCAAAGCAGCTATCAGCCAAGCAATTATTGTGATAATGGTGATATATAGGCTATAAAAGAAATTACCCACTATTTTGGATTTCTTTACAAATGCACTGTCGCTTTCCTTAATGTAGAAAATCCACTGTTCTTCATTGACTTTCTTTTGAGCAGCTCTTTTTTCTTCGAAGGCCAATTCTTCCTTTCCGAGTATTTCACCGCAATGTTCGCAGGTATCTGTCAGGTTTTGATTCCATTCAGTCCATTTTCCACAATTTGGGCATTTTTTTTCTCCCATAGCAGCAAAAATACCAAAATATCCATCTTCTGCCAACTCCTCTTATGCTTCTTGGGCATATTCCCCGTACATATTTTCTATATTTGTGGTTAAATTAAAAATGCCTATATGAAGCTCTTTCCAAATACAGTTAACGCAGTGGTCAAAGCGTTGGAAGAAATATTTGACAATAACCATTACTGGTTCGGTACCTATTGGGTATTGCATGACAGGGTCTTGCCCGATTGGAGAGAGTTCAAAGGTATCAATGGAGAGAAAATCAGGCAACATAGGTCTAAGATAGAAGACCGGGCCGTGTTGCAGTCCATACCGGATTGGTTAGATGAAATGGGAGCTGCACAATTGGGTGACAATTGGGAGCCCGAATTGGCCAGTCTAAATGAACAAGCGCAGGTGGTATTGCGTGCCAATACGCTTAAGACACAGCGCACTGAGCTCAAAAATAAACTGGAGGAACTGGAAGTAAAAGCATATGTTCCAAAAGAATATCCTGATGCTTTGGTTTTGCTAAAGCGCAAGAATGTGTTCCGGACACCACTATTTAAAGAGGGGCTATTTGAGGTACAGGATGCTTCTTCGCAAATGGTAGCTGCAGCTTTGGAAGTGGAGCCAGGTATGAGGGTGATCGATGCCTGTTCAGGTGCAGGAGGTAAAGCCTTACATTTGGCGGCCTTGATGCAGAACAAAGGCAGGATTTTGGCCATGGATACAGAAGCCTGGAAGTTAAAAAATGCCAAGTTAAGAGCCAGAAGAGCAGGGATTTCAATAATGGAAACCAAGGCCATTGAGAGTAACAAAACCATTAAAAGGCTTCATGAAAGTGCTGACCGTTTGTTGTTAGACGTTCCTTGTTCTGGCTTGGGAGTTTTAAAGAGAAATCCGGATACCAAGTGGAAGCTCAACCCGGCATCCATAGCAAAAGTAGAAGCCTTACAAAAAGAGATCTTGTTTCAGTATCCCTCCATGCTCAAACCGGGTGGAATTATGATTTATGCTACTTGTAGTATTCTTCCTTCTGAAAATCACAAGCAAGTGGAGGCTTTCCTAAACAGTGAAAATGGTCAGCAATTTGAACTCATGGAAGAAACTCAGGTGCTTTCCCATGAAAGTGGCTTTGATGGGTTTTATATTGCCAAATTGAGAAAGAAAAAATAATGAGGTCATTTTTACTGGGGCTAATTTTAGTAATAGTATCATGTGAGACAAGCGAAAAACCTCTTTCCTCACACAAAATATTGGTGATAGGCAACAGTATCACCATCCACCCACCGGATTCTTCCATAGGTTGGAATGCCAATTGGGGCATGGCTGCCAGTGGCCCCGAGCAGGATTATTTTGCATTATTGAAAGCCGATTTACAAAACCTAACGTCTCAATTGTATATGATGCGTGAGAATGTGTATCCTTTTGAAAGAGGCTTTGAAACATTAAACTTTGAACAATATGCTCACCTGAAAGCCTTTGATGCAGATATAATTATCATTAGGCTGGGGGAGAATATAGAAGATGGAGAAATTTCAAATTGGAATTTAGCCGAGGCCATTGAGGAATTTGCCTTTTATCTTGGAGGAGAGGATACAAAATATATTGTGACGACTACTTTCTGGCCAAGACCCCTAGTGAATGAACAATTGATTCATGCTGCCAATGAAAATTTATGGAAGGTAGTTGATATTAGTGACTTAGGGGCAGATCCTGATAATATGGCTATTGGAAAATTCGAAAATCAAGCGGTGGCTTCTCATCCAAATGACCGAGGAATGAGGGGCATAAGTGCAGCTTTGTCCAAGGCCGTTAAGGATATGGAACAATGACTCTCTCCAAAGATTATTCCTTTTAGCAGAGACAAATTTAATTTTTTTAACATTTTTTTTAGAAAAAAATTGATTCGCATGTTAAATTCATTGTATCTTTGACGGGCAAATAGGGTATTTAACCATTTGCCATGAATCCAAACACAGATAAATTTCTCTTCGAAGCACTCACCTATGATGATGTGCTTTTAGTACCAGGATATTCCGAGGTACTTCCCCGCGACACCTCCACTTCTACGCGCCTTACCAAAAACATTCAATTGGAAATTCCATTGGTTTCTGCAGCCATGGACACTGTTACTGAAGCTGAATTGGCCATTGCCATTGCCTTAGAAGGCGGGCTTGGTTTTATTCACAAAAACATGACCATCGAAAAGCAGGCAGCTCAGGTAAGAAAGGTAAAAAGATCTCAAAGTGGAATGATCTTGGATCCCATTACCTTAGACATCGATGCTAAGGTAAAAGATGCAGAAGCCATAATGAGTGAATACAATATTGGCGGTATTCCTGTAGTAGATGAGAACAGGTTTCTCAAAGGAATCATCACCAATAGGGATTTACGATTTATCAAGGACCTAAGTCGACCGGTAAAGGAGATCATGACCATGGAAAAGCTAATCACTGCAAAAGCAGGGATTACGTTAGAAGAGGCAGAAGAAGTCCTTCAAGAATACAAAATCGAGAAGTTGCCTATAGTGGATGAAGACTATAAGTTGACCGGCTTAATTACTTATAAGGATATCCTAAAGCGCAGAGATAAACCTCATGCGTGTAAGGATAGTTTTGGCCGATTACGTGTAGGCGCTGCAGTAGGTGTTACGGCTGATATAGAGCAAAGAGTGGGAGCCTTGGTAAATGCAGGAGTAGATGTTATTAGTATTGATACCGCTCATGGCCATTCCAAAGGAGTGATTGAGACTTGTAAAAAGATCAAAACCATATTCCCAGACCTTGATGTGATTGTTGGGAACATCGCCACTGCAGAAGCCGCCATAGCTTTGGCAGATGCGGGGGCCGATGGAGTAAAAGTGGGCGTTGGGCCGGGTAGTATTTGTACCACTAGGGTAATTGCCGGTGTGGGTATGCCTCAACTGTCCGCTGTCATGGAGTGTTCAAATGCCTTGAAAGGAAGAGATGTTCCTGTTATTGCAGATGGAGGAATTCGATATTCCGGAGATATTGTAAAAGCCTTGGCTGCAGGAGCTGCTTCAGTAATGATCGGTTCTATCCTTGCTGGAACTGAGGAAGCACCCGGAGAGATAATAATCTTTGACGGAAGGAAATTTAAATCTTACCGCGGTATGGGCTCTCTAGAGGCCATGGAATCGGGATCCAAAGATCGTTATTTCCAAGATGCCGAAGAAAACATTAAGAAACTGGTACCTGAAGGCATAGTGGGACGAATAGCTTTCAAAGGCCTGGTTTCAGAAGTGCTGTACCAAATGGTAGGAGGCTTGCAGGCAGGCATGGGTTATTGCGGAACAGCTACCATAGATGACCTCAGAGAGAAAGGAAAATTTGTCAAGATCACAGCTGCCGGAGTAAGGGAGTCACATCCTCATGACATCAACATAACAAGAGAAGCACCGAACTATAGTGCCAAATCTTAATACGGGACATTTATAATAATAAAAAAGGCCGGTGGAAATTTTCCACCGGCCTTTTTTAATGTATAAAAGGGATTTTTAATCCGGATTATGAAATAGATTTTCTATTGCCTATTTCGAGTTTAATCCATGCCTAGAAAGGCGACATCAAAAACCAACACGGAGTTGGCCGGAACCCTTGCAACGTTCTCATTGTCTTGATAGGCATAGGGGGATGGGATGATAATGGTAGCTTTCGCGCCACTTCGAATTCTTTGAAATCCATAAGTAAAGCCTTGAATGGCCCCTCCATTAGAAGTACTTTGCCCAAGGAAGAAAGAAAATATATCGTAATTTCTGTCTTCATCATAAATATCATTTTCCATGGCCACGTCTTCAAGGTTGGAGTCAAAAACAGTCCCATCCAGCAAATAACCGGTGTAATTGGTATAAACCACATTCCCTGAAACAGGTCTTGACCCGGTTCCTTCCTCTGTCACGATGACCACCACTCCCGAAGGATCGTGGATCCTATAAAGGCTGTCATATTGAGCAGTTTCTAAATAGGTATCAATTTTTTCCCTGTCAATGGCTAAATTTCCTTCCGTGTCATAGGTAGGATAGCCATAGCCACTCAAATTGTCATCACAAGAAAAACTGACAATGGCCAGACAGAAAATAATAATTAATTGCTTTGTACTCATCCTTTAGCTATTTGTTTAAGGTTGATAAGGTCTGTTTTCAGTCAGGTCTAATTCAAAAACCAAAACAGAATTTGGTGGGATAGAACCTGCTCCCTGAGTTCCATAACCATAATAAGATGGAATAAGTGCCGTAGCTTTCTCTCCTTCCTTCATTAAAGAAAGAGCTCCATGCCAACCTTGGATAACATCCGACACTCCAAGCACTAGTTCATAGGGTTCGTAGGTTCTGGATTCGCTATAGAGACCATTGTCTCTTGCTGTTTGCTCAATAGAAGAGTCAAACACCGTACCGTCCAGTAGCATACCGGTATAATCCACAGCCAAAGTATCCCCGTAAGCTGCTACTTCACCTTCTTCTACCACTTCTGTAAACAAAAGTACAATACCTGTCCCTTCTATTTCCTCCTTTTTCATGTATTCGTCCGGGAAATTCTGAATATAGGTTTCAATTTTATCGAGATCTTCTTGAAAAATCACGTCCAAATTTTCCTCTTCCGAGACACAGGAAAGTAAAACAGCGAAAAGAGGCATGAATGCCAAATACTTAATATTTCTAATCATGGTAGGTATGTATATAATAATAGTTACAAAAGCAGGCTTTAAGGAATTACTGCTTTTTTACGTCAGTTACTTCCACGTCAAATATTAAAATAGAGTTAGGTACAATTACTGCTCCTCTTTGACTAGGCCCATAGGCTAGTGGAGAAGGAATCAATAACTTGGCTTTTGAACCCTTTTTTAACAATTGAAGACCTTCATCCCAACCCGGAATAACCATTCCTTGGCCTACACTGAATGTAAATGGTTCGTAAGGTCTTCCTTCTGTATAGGTTCCTGCATCTTTGGCTTTGCTTTCAATACTGGTATCGAATACAGTACCATCAAGCACATAACCGGTATAGTTTACAGAGATTTCGTCTCCTTGTTCTATTTGTGCACCTGAACCTTCTTTCTCTATGACGTAATAAACACCTGATTCTGTCTTGTCAGCGTCCAAATTATTTTCAGAAATATAGCTTTCTATGGATTGGATATCATCTTCCAATTGAACTTTAGCTTCTTCAGCCTGTTTTCTTTGTCCTTCGGCAGCGAGGTCATTGAAGTAGTCTTGGAATACTTCTTCTTCCAATACATTTACCACACCTATCTGTATGGTTACTGTTTCGTCATTTTCCAAGAATGGAGGCACGCCCTCAGGAGTGAAGATTTTTTCTGCAGTAGAAGTAATTACGATACTGTCACCATTGTTAAGATTTAGGAAAATCTCATCAACGCCTGTTCTGGCTGTTGCAGTATCTAAATGCTGCAAATAAGGAGGCATTGGCTGATCATAACTGGAAATAAACAAGGAGTCACTTCCGGTTTTGGCAGTAAAGTGGTAAACGACAAATTCTCCGTCTTTGGTTTCTTTGTCACCTTGTGATACATATCGGTATTCTATTCCGTCCGAGGTTGTTTCTGTTTTCTCACAAGAGTACAACAGGGAACTAGATGCCAACACCAAGGCACCAAAAACTAAATTATTGATTTTTTTCATCGACTAATTCTAATTGATTAAATAAGATTTGTTTGTTTTCTTTTATTAATTCTTTAAACCGATCTACGGTTTGTTCTAAATTTACATCTGAAATACCGCCGGAAGCATTTTTATGACCACCTCCATTAAAGTATTTGGCTGCAAATTTATTTACAGATACGTCTTCAGCAGAACGAAAAGAGATTTTGACTCCATCTTTCCTTTCTGTAAATAAGGCTGCTATTTTAATTCCATCCAAAGAAAGGGCATAATTTACAAGACCTTCTGTATCTCCGGTTTGGGATTGGTATTTCCTCAGGTCCTTTTTACTTATAGCAAAAAAAGCAGTGTTAAGTTCCGGTAAAATAGTCAACCTTCTGGTAAGGGCAAATCCTAAAAATTTTAGTCGATTTACTGAGTAAGTATCATATATTAACCGAGCAATCTTGGAGTTGTCAGCCCCCAGATCGATTAATTCCGCTGTTACTAAATGTACATTTTTGGTGGTATTGGGATGTCTGAACCCTCCTGTATCGGTCATGATGCCCGAATAAAGGCATTCAGCAATGTCCTTATCGATTAGATCTCTATCCCCTACCTTTACCATTAAGTCATACAATAACTCACAAGTAGCTGCTGCTTCAGTGCTGCAAAAGCTGAAATCCGCAAAGTCTTCCGGTTCCTGATGGTGGTCTATATTGACAATATAAGCTTTGGATTGACGCACGGAATCTTCCATTTTTTGAAGTCGACTAAGACAACAGAAGTCCAAGCAGAATATAATATCTGCCTCAGCAATCAATTTTTCAGCTTTCTCAACTTGCTCAGGGTCTTCATAATTTATCACTTCATCATTCCCTTTCATCCAATGAAGGAAAACAGGATAATCTGACGGCGTAATTACTTCTACCTGGTGTTTTTTCTTATTTAAATAGCCGGCTAAAGCTAATGAAGATCCAAGCGCATCTGCGTCAGGTTTATGATGGGTTGTGATTATAATCTTTTTGGACGAAGCTGAAGAAATCTGTTCTTTAAATAGATTTATATTCTGCATGTGTAATAATTGAGTACCGTATTTAAAAAACACAGATGACAAAGTTCCATATAATTTTCTGAAATTCCCAATTCCTATTTTATCGAAAGATAGACTTTATTTATTATCTGTTTTAAACTTTCGCACTTTAACTTAAAAGGATTAATTTTACAGCCATAACTAATAATCCAAATAAAATTTTATGGCTAACAATAGAACGTTTACAATGATCAAGCCTGATGCCTTCGGTGCTGGGAATTCAGGAGCAATCTTAAAAATGATTGAAGAGGCAGGATTCAAAATCATTGCTTTGAAAAAAACCCAATTGAATGAAGAATTGGCTGGAGAATTTTACAAAGTTCATGAAGAAAGACCCTTTTACAGCGCATTGTGTAAGTATATGTCTTCAGGGCCCATTATTGCTGCAATTTTAGAAAAAGACAATGCCATTGCCGATTTTAGAAAATTAATAGGCGCGACCAATCCTGATGATGCTGAGGAAGGCACCATTAGAAAATTATATGCTACCTCCATTGAAGCCAATGCTGTTCATGGATCCGACTCTGATGAAAATGCTGAAATCGAAGGAAGCTTCTTTTTTAATGCATTTGAAAAATAAAGTGAATTTGTTTTCTATCCCTCTCGGATTCTGAGAGGGATAGAAAAATTTAAGATTTTTTAACAATTGCTGTTGATTCATCAGATTAAAAATCAAAGCCTTAAAGGATTTTTTTTAAATTGGCAACAGATAAACCTGATATGCCATGAAAAAACTAATTTCTTCGCTATTTTTTCTGTTAACCCTTGCTACCCTAAGTTTTTCTCAAGCGTCTTTACCTAGAATAAAAATCGCTGACAATCAAAGGTTTCTTGTTACTGAAGATGGCAGCCCCTTTTTTTGGATGGCAGATACAGCCTGGGAGTTATTCCATAGATGTGATGATGAGGAGATAGACTACTACCTAAATAAAAGAGCAGAACAAGGGTTCAATGTAATTCAGGCGGTCGCTCTGGCAGAAATTGATGGATTAAACAGCCCAAATGCCTTGGGAGAGACCCCTTTATTTGAAAATGACCCCACTCAACCAAATCCCCGCTATTTTGATTATATCGCTGAAGTATTGAAAAAGGCAGAGGCTAAAGGCTTATATGTTGCCTTGCTGCCGACTTGGGGAGATAAGGTCTTTAAGAAGGGTTGGGGTGTAGGCCCTGAGGTTTTTAATGTGGAGAATGCGGAGGTATTTGGTAGGTGGATAGGCAATCGATTCAAGGATTTCACTAATGTGATATGGGTTATTGGAGGGGATAGAAACCCAAGAGAGAACAGCACAGATATTGATATATGGCGTGCAATGGCCAAAGGTATTGCCAGCCAGACCGGAGGCAATGAAAACACCCTGATGACCTTTCACCCCCAGCCTTCAGCTCCGGGAGGGTCAAGCAATTGGTTTCATCAAGACAAGTGGCTGGACTTTAATATGCATCAAACGGGCCCTTGCCCGAATCAAGCGACCTATAAAAAGATCACACATGATTATAATCTAATACCCATTAAACCCACCATTGATGGGGAACCACTTTACGAAGATCATCCCAATTGTTTTAAGCCGGAGGAATTGGGGCACAGCATACCGGAGGATATTCGCAGAATTATGTATTGGAATGTTTTTGCCGGCGGATTTGGTCAGTCCTATGGCTGTCATGCAGTCTGGCAGATGTTTACGCCGGAGCGGGAAGGAATCAACTTTCCCTTGAGACCATGGAAAGTTGCCTTGGACCTCCCCATGGCTACACAAGTTCAACACCTCAAAAATTTGATGTTGAGTAGGCCTTTCTTAACCAGGATCCCGGATCAGAACATGGTGGTTGATAAACAGGAAGATGATGAAAGTTATGTAATAGCTACCAGAGATCAGGAGGGAAGTTATGCGATGATCTATATTCCCACCGGAAAAACAGTCACCTTAAACACCTCCATCATGAAATCCAAAACCTTGAAATGTTCATGGTATGACCCACGAACAGGTGCCTGGACTGATGCCGGATTTGTCAGCAGTTCTCCATCATTTACTTATACGGCGCCAAGCTCAGGCGGAAAGGGACACGATTGGGTGATGGTTTTGGATGCCATTTAGTCGGACTTCCTTGCTTCCTTATTTTCACTTTTTTTCTTGAAAAACACTTGCCTCACCCATCTGGGTAAAAAGATGGCCCCTAACAATAGATAGGGATAATAAGAAAACATCCGCCAAAGTATACTGGTGACAAAGGTATAACCGGTCAGGAATTCGTTGAAGAACTGTGTAAAGAAAAACTCTGCTGTTCCACTACTTCCGGGAGTTGGGCTGATCATCATTACGATCCACATGATAATCTGCCTTGCAAAAACGACCACGTGTTCGAAAACCGAAAGTGTTTCAAAGGCAGATATTAGGGCGTTGAGCATCAAGTACCTTGAAGACCAAATGAAAACGGTGGTAAGGATAATAATCAGCCAATATTTGAAATTCTTCCCTTTGAGTTCTTTGCTAGCCTCAATGATTTGATCCCCATAATTATTGGCCTGATATTTCCATTTTCGAAGCCATTTGATTGAAAATAACCTGAGCATTATCCACTTGAAGACCCTTGGACGGTAAAATAATGCCAGGGCCATTAATACTGAATAAATGGTGTACAAGGTATAACTTCCCCAAAACAGGTATTCCATGCTTGAGCCCAATCTCATTTCCAGTACTCTGCTTTCAGGGAAAATATAGCCCTGGGCTAAAAACAAAATGATGGGCGCACCTAAGACAAAGAATAAATTGTCCATAATGGCTGTCAGCATGGTGAAAGCCAAAGCTTTCCCTAGGGGAATGCCTTCTTTATTTAGGATAAACACAGCTACAGCCGTTCCCCCAACAATAGAAGGAGTCACTGCTGAGGCAAATTCCCACAAAATGATTACATATATGGCCCTGGACCAAGTCAAGTGTTTATTGGTTACTTCCCTGATCCGAAAAACGTAGCCGGCATCCCGTAGGACGATAAAAACCATTGCCAATAATATGGACCAAATTGAAGCATCAAAAACTCCTCTTAAAGTTTGGGCATTTACAGTCGGATCCATGTAAAACATGGCAAAGACTATGGCGATCCCAATAAACACAGGAACCCAAACCTTATTTGGATTTAAGGTTTTAAATACTTCCCTATTGTCTAATTTCATAAGTTTTCTAAAGGTATAGCTTCTAATCGTTCTACCCAGAAATTGTTAAAACCCTCTCCTATTTTTATTGTCACCAACGTAAGCTGAAGGAGCTCTAAAATGGCTAAAAAAGTATAGATAATAAAAATTTTATCTGGATTCAGGACAATAAAATCTGAAAAAGGGATTCTGGGATTTTCTTCCAGTCGATCTAAAACCAATGATTTTTGTTGTTCTATGGAATAGGGATATTGAATCACCGTATGCTTTGTGGTATCCTGGCTATGGGCATATTTCGTCAAAACCCTTTGGTACACTTTTAATAGGCGATACAGGTCAAGGTCTTGGAGTTCGGCATCCACCTGATCGATTTGATTGATCTGCTTTAGCTCTTGCACCACATTGCCTCTAGCAAATTTGGACATCCTTTCCTCTTCCATACTTGCAAGTTCGCCAACTACGGACTTGTATTTTTTATATTCCAATAAATGCTTAATTAGATCTTCCCGGGGATCTATTTCTTCTCCATCTTCATTAAGTTCAGGCCTGGGGAGTAGCATTTTCGATTTCACTTTCATCAAAGTGGCTGCAAATAATATAAATTCACTGGCCACTTCAATTTCCATTTTTTCCAGATGGTGAATATAATCAAGAAAATCATTGGTGATTTTAGATATGGGAATATCATATATATCCAGTTCATCACGCTCAATGAAAAACAGCATAAGGTCAAATGGCCCTTCGAATAAAGGTAATTTGATTTCGAAACTCACTGGATAAGATTATTTTTTGTTATTTTTGTATTTCTTATTGTGTTCAAAGATATCACATATCTTGTTAAATCAATAGGCATGTCAATAATTTCCATAAAGGTATGGAGGCCTGAATAATTATTGGTAATATTAAACATTATATCCTATGAATAGGTTATAGTTTTCTGTAAATGAAGATAAGTATATGCAAATAGAACCTGGAAAATTACTTAGAGGAATCCATTACCCGGAAGACCTTAAAAACCTCAGTAAAGACCAATTGGTTCAAATCTGTGATGAATTGAGACAGTTTATCATTGACCATGTTTCTGTTTATGGAGGTCACTTTGGTGCTGGCTTAGGCGTCGTAGAACTTACTGTAGCATTGCATTATGTGCTCAATACTCCTGATGATCAGTTGATTTGGGATGTGGGCCATCAGGCCTATGGACACAAGATCCTTACCGGCCGTAGAAATGACTTTCATACCAATAGACTATACAAGGGCCTATCCGGATTTCCCAAAAGGAAAGAAAGTCCTTTTGATTCTTTTGGCGTAGGACATTCCAGTACTTCCATCTCGGCTGCTCTGGGAATGGCCATGGCTTCAAAATATAAGGGGGATACCAAAAGGCAACATGTGGCCGTAATAGGTGATGGTGCGATGACAGGAGGAATGGCCTTTGAAGCAATGAATCATGCCGGTGTTTCAGACAGTAATATGGTGATTATCCTCAATGACAATTGCATGTCTATTGACCCTAATGTTGGGGCATTGAAGGATTACCTTACAGACATCACCACCTCCCATACTTATAACAAAGTGAAGGACGAAGTATGGCACCTGTTGGGTAAAATCAGTAAATTCGGATTCAGTGCTCAAGATGTAGTTTCAAAAGTGGAGGGAGCCATAAAATCTGCCTTGCTGAAACAAAGCAACTTATTTGAGTCCTTAAACTTGCGCTATTTCGGACCGGTAGATGGGCATGATGTAAATCATCTGGTGGAGGTACTCAATGACCTTAAAGATATTCCGGGACCAAAGATTCTTCATTGCATAACCGTAAAGGGTAAAGGCTTTGCCCCCGCAGAAAAAGACCAAACCAAATGGCATGCTCCGGGGAAATTTGATAAAATTACCGGAGAAATTGCTAAGAAAATACCTACTACTCCCCAAGCACCCAAATACCAGGATGTATTTGGACACACCTTGGTGGAGCTGGCAGAAAAGAATGATAAAATCGTAGGGGTTACTCCTGCAATGCCCTCCGGATCTTCCATGAATATCATGATGAAGGCTTTTCCTGATCGATCATTTGATGTGGGAATAGCAGAACAACATGCAGTTACTTTTTCCGCAGGACTGTCTACTCAGGGCTTGGTTCCCTTTTGTAATATTTACAGCACCTTTATGCAGCGGGCATATGATCAGGTGATTCATGATGTTTGCCTTCAAGATTTGCCGGTTGTGCTTTGCCTGGATAGGGCGGGGTTTGCCGGTGCAGATGGGCCTACTCACCATGGTGCCTATGATTTGGCTTATTTGCGTTGTGTACCTAATCTTGTGGTTAGCGCCCCTATGAACGAAGAGGAGTTGCGAAACCTAATGTTTTCAGGTGCGGAACACCAGGCCCCTTATGCCATCAGGTATCCAAGAGGTCAGGGTGTTATGCCTGATTGGAAAAAACCGCTAAGGAAAATACCAACAGGTCAGGGAAGGATAATTACCGAAGGTAAAGACATTGCCATACTAAGTATTGGGCATATTGGTAATTATGTGCTCGACAATGCGGAGAAGTTTGAATCTTTGGGACTAAGCGTTGCCCATTATGACATGCGTTTTGTCAAACCTCTTGACGAGTCATTGCTGCATGAGGTTTTTGGTAAATTTGACAAAGTGATCACGGTGGACCACGGTTATCAGGCAAGAATAAAACGTTTGGGCATACCTGATAAAGTCATCGAACATGGAGAGCAAATAGAATTGCACCATGAATGCGGTTTTGATGCTTCCGGAATCCTGCAAACGGTGAAAGATATGATGAACCTAAATGTGGAAGATAAAATTAAGATTTGAAAATACCAGTTTTATTATAGATGAGGAAATCCGGCCGGTTTCCTCATTTTTTTTTAAATTGGACCCATGTATTAGTAATTTAATCCGCTACTTCCATGTCCGATATAATAAACCCAAGAAGGGAATTTTTGAAGAAAGCTACGGCGGCATCTGTTGCGCTGACTCTTAGCCGGCCGTCATTTACAAAACCCTTAGAAAAGAAAAAGAATAAGCTTCCACAATGGCGAGGCTTTAATTTGCTGGATTTTTTTAACCCCATTCCCGAAAAAGGACGGAAGACAAAACCTGCTTATTATAAATACATGGCCGATTGGGGTTTTGATTTTGCCAGAATTCCTATTTCCTATCCAAGTTATTTGTCCTTTGATCGAAGCAAGCCCATACGTCCGGATGAGGTACTTCAATTCAATAACAAAATACTGGATGAGATTGATGAAATTGTTCACAATTGCCACCAACAAGGATTGCATGTTAGTTTAAATCTACACAGAGCGCCTGGGTTTTGTATCAATGCAGGTTTTAGAGAGCCGTACAACCTTTGGGAGGACGAGGAAGCTTTGGAAGCCTTCTGTGCCCACTGGGAAATGTGGGCCAAACGCTACAAAAATATATCTTCTAAGAAGTTAAGTTTTGATTTGGTCAATGAACCGTACAAAAGACTTGACCCGAATGACCAGCATTCGCCGGGCGGTCCTGTGCCGATAAATGAATATAGGAAAGTGGCAGAGGCTGCGCTGAAAACAATTAAAGGCGTCAATAAAAACCGATTGGTCATTGCAGATGGAAATGGAGGTGGAGGCATGGCTATTCCTGAATTTGCTGATTTGGATTTGCACCAAAGTTGCCGGGGTTACTTTCCCATGCATATTTCCCATCACAAAGCACCTTGGGTTTTTAAAGATCCTGAAAGCCTGTCGGAGCCCAATTGGCCGGGCATGCACAATGAGCGGCATTATGGCAAAGCAGACTTGGAAAAACATTACGCACCTTGGATTGCTTTGCTGGAGCAAGGGGTAGGTGTTCACTGCGGAGAGTTGGGTTGTTACAACCAAACTCCCCATAAAGTCTTTTTATTCTGGTTTGGGGATATTTTAGACATTTTGGATGACAATGGAATAGGTTTTGGTTTATGGGAGTTTTCCGGCTCTTTCGGCCTGCTTAACTCCGGAAGGACAGATATAGCATATGAAGATTGGTACGGAGAAAAATTAGATAGGGAATTGTTAAATTTATTGATGAAATATGCCTGAGATATCCTATTGGAAAAAAGGAGAGGGCCAACCGCTCGTTTTGCTTCCCGGTTTTTGCGAAACAAAAGAAATGTGGACAGATTTTGTGGAGCCACTATTGAGAAGTTGTGAAGTCTGGTGCCCTGATTTGCCGGGATTTGGTAGCAGCGATGCCTATAAAGGTGACTTTACCATTTCAGATATAGGAAAAGAACTGGCCCAGTGGATGCTAACCAATAATATAGGCCATGCAAGCCTAATAGGTCACTCCCTTGGTGGTTATTTGGCCCTGGAAATGGCACAACTGCCAAATCTCAACTTAAGTGGGTTGGGATTGTTTCATTCCACGGCATACCCAGACAGTGAAGAGAAAAAGGATAATAGGGAAAAGACAATAGAATTTGTGAACAAGCACGGGGTAAATAAATTTATCAGCTCCTCATTGCCACTGCTGTTCAAAAGAGAAAATAGGGATCGTTGCAAGGGAGCCATTGACCAACTTATAGCACATGCCAGCCTACTTTCCCGAGACAGTATCATAAATTACCTGAAGGCCATGCGGGACAGAGATGACAATAGGGAAACTCTTGCAGCCTTTCCAAAACCAAAACTGATGATCTGTGGGGTTGAAGACACTGCCGTATCCCTAGCAGACAGCCTGAACCACAAGAAGCTTGTCGATCAGTTCTGTCAACTTTCGGATTGCGGACATATGGGAATGTTTGAGCAAAAGGAAAAAACGCAAGCTGCCATTTGCGATTTTATGGAAAGCTTGAAAAGCTAGTAGGTAGCCCTTCCTCCGGATAAATCAAACACAAAACCGGTATTAAAACTGGCTTCCTCAGATAGTATCCAACTGGCAATAGCAGCTGCTTCATCTACAGTACCAAGGCGCTGCATGGGGATTTTTGAAGCCATATATTCTAATTGCGCCGGATCGGTGTCTTTGTTCATGGCAGTAAGAATAACCGCAGGGGCCAAACCATTGACTGTGATTCCGGAGGTGGCATATTCTTTCCCTAAAGCCTTTACCAAGCCTATTACTCCTGCTTTGGTGGCAGAATATCCCACCATATTTGGGTTTCCTTCTTTACCGGCAATGGAAGCGATAAGGAGAATTCTACCATATTGGGCCTTCTCCATATATTTTAAGGCATATTTGGCAGTTAAAAAAGAGCCCCTCAAATTGACATTATATATTTTGTCAAATTCCTCAGTAGCATAATCGGTTATTTTTATTTGGGTAGGACCTACTATTCCTGCGGAATTTACCAGTATGTCAAGTTTTCCGAAATGACTGATGCTTGCATGATAAGCATCTTGTACTGCAGCTTCATTGGAAATGTCCACGACAAAAGCTTTTACCGGTAGGCCTGCTTCTTGCCATTCCTTTTCTAAGGCAAGTAGTTTGTCCTGATTGAAGTCCCAAAGCGCAATACTTGCACCTTCAGCAGCCAATCTTTCGGCAATGGCTTTGCCTATGCCATCTGCAGCTCCGGTAATTACTGCCACCCTATTGTTATATCTAGACTTTGTCATTGAAATTATTTTTGGAATTTCTACTTTTAAAATTAAGAAAGTGCTGATGAATATTTCTTATGGCTAAATTAGATTTAAGAAAAATTTATAAGCCACAGCCTCATTTTTTTGTTTTCTGCCACAATATTTACGACAATTATTTTAAATTACTAAAAGAATTATATCGGCTTAGAATTTCATTTCTTTAATTATAATAAATTCTTGGGTCTTAAGAACGCCGGGGTTTTGTTCAAAATGTAGGAAATAAGTATAATTGAAACAAGTTTGCTTAAGGAGATTTTAGCTGAATTTAAACTTAACGGGAATGTTTTGAGTTTGATCTATTAACTATACAATAAGAAAATATAGCAGAATACCAATTGACAAAATAACCTGATAATAATTGACTAAAGTTTGTTGAAAGACTTTAAGTTATTGAAAATTAACCTGTTAATGACTTCGTTAATCTTGGGGTCACTTAAACTCAAACTTTTATGAAAAAGTCCAGACACTTAATTGTTCTAATCTTACTCCTATCTTTTACCTCCTGTAGCTCACTTAGTTCCATGAACCCAATAAGTTTACTTACAGGAAACAAATGGAAGCTTGCCGGAATGATGGGCAAAGCCCTAGATTTTGGAAAATTTGCTGATGCTTTACCAATGCTAAGTTTTATGGACGGTGGTAAGTTGAGTGGTTTCACCGGTTGTAATAATTTTTCCGGAAATTTTAATTTGGATGGAAAAAGCCTTTCACTAGACCCCGGTGCAATGACCAAAAAAGCATGTCAGGGTTCAGGAGAAAATGAATTTTTGAATGCACTTTCCATGGTAAGTGATTTTAAAGTAAGCAAAGATAATTTGGCATTGATGGATGGAGCCAAGGAACTTCTGCGTTTTGTTCCAGAAAATTAAATCCAACTACCTATTTTCAATTCAAGAAATAGGTATTGGTCCTATTAAAGCAGCTTATTGCTAGTTTTGGGTTTTAATTAATATATGGGTTTTTTAAATTGTAGCGGATACCAGTTGCTTTATTTCTAAATAAAATGTTTACCCCTTTATTACCTATCTATCACCTGAATTAATCATTGGAATGAAATAAAAGGCTTAGTTGCCAGAATAAGGGCTTTGGTGCTTCCTGTCTTCCATAGCAATTACCCTTTAACCGGATCGTAATTTTAAAAATGAAAGAGAGATCAGATTATCCGTCCAAAAAAAAGACCATCAGTGAATGGGTTCACGTTTACGGCGATTACCTATATAGTTGGGCTTATCATAAAACGAGCTGCAATGAGACGGCAGAGGACCTGGTTCAGGAAGTATATTTTGCTGCATTCAAAAACTATGACAAGTTTGAAGGAAGAAGTAGCCCCAAAACCTGGTTGTTGAAAATTCTGAATAATAAAATAATTGATCACTACAGGAAGTTGTCCAATAATGAAGGCAAGCAAGAGGATGCTACTAGCCAGTTTACCGATTCATTTTTTAACCCTATAGGAAACTGGAAGGCAAATGGACTTGAGGAGGCATGGGTAGCCGAAGAGCATTTGTTGGATAATGAGGCCTTTAATGAGGTGATGGAGATTTGCATGAATGATCTGCCGGCCAAATGGAGGCTGGCAATTTTGTCCAAGTTCTTGCTCGAAAAAGAAGCTGTAGCAATTTGTCAGGATTTGGATCTCACGACGTCTAATTATTGGCAGGTGATTCACAGGGCCAAATTACTTTTAAAGAAATGTTTGGAAGTCAACTGGTTTGCCAAAAATTAATACCTAAGCATATTTATGGAAAAATTGATGAGTCGTATGCTACTTTCATGCAAGGAAGCAACCTTTTTGGTAGAAAAGCAAATGGAATCTTCTCTGACTTTTATGGAAAAGTTCAGGTTAAGCATCCATTTGAAGCTCTGTAAAGTTTGCAGTGCCTACCAGCATCAGAGCGAAACCATAAACAATGCCTTGAAAAAATGGACCGAAGGCAGTGTTTTGTCAAAAGAACTCCCCTCAAAAGTTAAATCAGAAATTATAAAAGAAATTAATCGCTAAAATATTTTGATGATTTTGTCAGGAAGCTAACAAGTTTGCGTCTATTTGATTATCACAGTGAAATGCTATTGAAGAGAAAGGAATAAAGTCTTTTTTCACTCAATGTATTTATGAAAATCAAAATAGACTTAATATGGACTTAAGTACTTTTCAAAAAGAACTGAATCACAACAACCCATTTGATTTTTCTGCATTAAAGGCAGTCTTTTTAAACTGCACATTAAAAAAATCACCCGTAAACTCTCATACAGCAGGACTAATCAGCATGAGTGAGCGTATCATGCATGCCAATGGTATAGCAACTGAAATCATCCGTCCGGTAGACCACCAAATTGCTTTTGGCGTTTATCCCGACATGACAACGCATGGCTGGGACAGGGACGATTGGCCGGGAATCCAAGAAAAAGTAATGGAGGCAGATATTTTGGTCATAGGTAGTCCTATTTGGCTTGGAGAAAAATCTTCTATTGCCTCTCTCGTGATAGAACGTTTGTATGGCTACTCCGGAAAAATGAATGACAATGGCCAATATGCCTACTATGGGAAAGCCGGCGGCTGTTTGATTACAGGTAATGAAGATGGAATCAAACATTGTGCGATGAATATTTTATACAGTCTTCAACATTTAGGCTATGTCATTCCACCACAGGCAGATGCAGGCTGGATAGGGGAAGCCGGGCCGGGCCCTTCCTATTTGGATGAAAATTCCGGTGGACCGGAAAATGACTTTACCAATAGAAATACCACTTTTATGACTTGGAACTTGATGCATCTGGCCCATATGCTTAAGCAGGGAGGAATACCCGCTTATGGGAATCAAAGAGACGCTTGGGACAATAGGTCAAGTAAAGATCATCCAAATCCGGAGTACCGCTGAGTTTGGATAGCTATTGTGCCATCAAAATAAATACTATTATTCACCTATTAATCAAACCCAAACCACTGTAATTATGGGAAATTTACGTTTACTAAAATTTTATCTGTTTATTGCTTCGTTTTTTTTAGCCATCACTTGTGCCAAAGCACAGCAAACAAGTATTCCTGAAAAAGATCAATATTTTGATTTGGCTTTTGGTATGGGAGAAAACAGCCTTACCAGTTATTCCCTGTCTTGGAATAAGAATTATGGACTCTTCTCCTCAAAAAAATTAAGGTTAGGTTATGGTATTCGCTTTTCCGGACTAAACGGTAAAGAAATAAATTATATCACTGCTCCTGCAAACCTAACAGGGGATGATGCCACCATTGACACCTTGTATATGGGAAAAGCCAATACCATGGCTTTGAATGCAATGATAAATATCCAATACCAATTTCACCCGAAAATAAAACTCGGATTTAATATCGAGGCCATAGGTCTCGGTTTTGGCGGGGAGCAAAGTGCCAATTTTATCAGTTCAGAAAACACAGGTCAGTTTCCACAAAACCTAAATGCAAAACCTACCTCCTTTAACTTGCTATTGGTGGGGGACAATGATATTGGTCAATTGAAATCCGAATTTTACCTGGCATATGCTGTTGCTGAAAAAGCATGGCTCAGGGCAGGTTTCGACATGACCTTTTCAGAATATACGAGCAATCAGGTGCTGACCAATGAAAACGATAGGTTCAGAAACAAAGCTACACTGTTTTTTGTAGCAGTTTCCTACAATCCCTTCAAGTGATTAACAATTAACCCATAGTTATCATGAAATCTTCGATTTTCATCCTCCTGTTTTATTGGTTTTTGGCGCCAAATGTAGTTGCCCTTGAACCGGAACCTGGCGACAACCTGGAAGAATCTTACATTAAATTCAATATTCGAAATCTTGGATTAAATGTGGAAGGCGCTTTTAAGTCCTTTAAAACCAAGGTGCAATACAATGAATCTCAACCTGAAAAAAGTAGCTTTTCGGCAGAAATTCAAAGTAATTCTATAGATACAGGCATCACCAAGCGAGACAATCACCTTAAAAAGCCTGAGTACTTCGATGTAGCCCAATACCCTACCATTAGCTTTAAGTCTACAAAGGTATCAGCAGTGGGAGAAGATGAGCTCAAGGTTTTTGGTGACTTAACAATAAAAGGGAAAACACTCCCAATAACCCTAACTGTGTCCATTATAAACAAAGGATCAGTAAGGGAATTTAGTATCGAGGGCGAACTCGACCGAAGAGATTATAAGGTTGGGGGGAGCAGCTGGGTAATGTCCGATGATGTCTACTTAGACCTTCTTATTGTGAATTAATGTTCAGCTTAATTGCTTGCTTCAGATTCCTATTGCTTTAACCCCTTTTCCTTGCAAATTGCTTGTAAGCACCACCCCTTGCTGACAATGACTAGCTAAAAGCTTAATATAATGTCTATAATGTTGAAGTGCTATATTGCCATCATCCTGTTTTTTGCTTTGGTTCCCGAAGCTGAATCCAGACAGTCAAAGCAAGACAGTACAATATTTAAGGCTTTGCCTTTGGCCTATTTTACCCCTGAAACAAGGATTGCGGCAGAGGGCTTTGCATTTTATAGTTTTTATGCCAAAGAAAGCAAAAGAAAGTCCAATTTGCGGATGTTTGTTACCTACACCCAAAACAAGCAGTATTTACTAATTCTGCCTTGGCAAGTATACACCTCAGGGGATCAATATTTCTTGAACGGTAGCATTGACTATCGCAAATTTCCTGAATATTATTATGGATTGGGAAATAATACCAAGGAGACCTCGAGGGCACTTTATGCATTTAAAGCCCTTACATTTAAGAGTAAAAGTTATAAAAGGCTAAAAAAAGACACCTATATTGGTCTGGCACTTCAAGGTCAATGGCTGAAACCGAAATTTCCGGAGATGGAACTCCTTTTTGAGGATGTTTTGGAGGAGAATGGAAGAGAAGGATACGGCTATATGGGCTTTGGACCAGCTGTGATGTGGGACAAAAGGGATCATATTTTATCCCCTTCTTCCGGAAGCTTTGTTGAGTTTAGTCCTTTAATTGGTGTAGGGAAAAGCAATCATTCTGCGATTAATTTTGGTTTACTAAGTTTGGACATGAGGCATTATTTGGCACTTGCTGACAATATTACCTGGGCCAATCAATTTTTGACCCAGTTGTCTTTCGGTGAAGTTCCATTTCGGACTTTACCAACCTTGGGAGGACCATTTCTTCATAGGGGATACTATCAAGGAAGGTTTAGGGACAACCATTCTGCAATCCTCCAGTCTGAATACAGGCATCATGTGATCGGGAGGTTTGGTTTTGTCGTATTTGGTTCTGCAGGAAGGGTATACAAAAGCTTACAGGAAAAATTATATAAAAACATACACCTTGCCGCCGGTGGAGGCCTAAGGGTGCGTATAAGTAAAAAAGACAGGACCAATGTAAGGTTGGATTACAGCTTTACTTCTGATTCACGTGGTTTCTACATTTATTTTGCAGAGGCTTTTTAAAACAATGAAATTTAAAAGTAACTTCATCACCAAACTGACCCACTGGGAATATTGGCCAACCTGGTTGGTTTATTCTCCTGTCGTATTTTATTACCTGTTACTTTCAGCAAAGGCCAGGTCTTTCTTTTTCTTCACCCTAACCAATCCGGATATGGAAATGGGAGGGCTTTATAACTGCAGCAAATTCCGGCAACTTCGTAAACTCCCACCTAACTTAATTCCAAAAACAGTTTTTCTCAAACCGGGAACTTCGGTGGAAGTCGCCCTTGAAGCCCTTTCTAATGTAGGCATTAAATTTCCCTTGATCGCAAAACCAGACAGGGGAGAAAGGGGCACGGCAGTGAAGGTCATTAGAGACAAGAAGGGCTTGGCAGCCTATCTGGAACATAGCAAGGCAGATATTCTATTGCAGGAATTTATCCAAACGCCTTTTGAGGCAGGGGTTTTTTATTACAGGCTCCCTACTGAGGAAGCAGGGAATATACCTTCCATAGTATTGAAGGAATTTTTGACCGTAGTGGGTGATGGTAAAACTAGCCTTAAAGATTTGGTTGATGAATCTCCTCGAGGTAGACTCGTAAGCAAAAATCTATTCAAAGGCGATGGTCCGAATCCTAAGGAGATTTTGCCTTTAGGAAAAGAAAGAATACTTGAGCCCATTGGCAATCACAATAGAGGAACCAAATTTATCGATGGAACAAAATTAAGTAACCCTACCCTAGTCCGGTTTTTTGATAAGTTGAGTCTTCAGCTAGACAGCTTTTATTATGGAAGGGTAGATTTAAAGGCCAATTCTGTGGAAGATTTTGTTCAAGGTAGAGGAATTAAGGTCTTGGAGATAAATGGGGTGAATGCGGAGCCGGCGCATATTTATGACCCTAACACAAAGCTGTGGGAAGGGATCAAAACACTATTAAAACATTGGAGCTTGATCTATGAAATCAGTAATAAAAATGGTGCGTCAAAGCATTCAACTACCTCATTAAAAGAAGCTTGGGAGCATTATGTGCAAAGGGAAAAAATAAAAAAATGACGGGATTTTGTCAGGTTTGATGGCCAGATACGTCTATTTTAAAGAATGGTTTTATACTGTAATCGAAATTAGGATTCCGAATATTGAATTATGAAAGCTGAATGTAAACAGAACCTTAAACAAATTTCCCGTCTTTTGGAAAAGCTAAGCGCCCAGCAATACAATTATAAGTCTAAATTTCTTTCAGGAGCCACCATAGGTCAACACATTCGGCATATTCTTGAATTTTATATTTGTATTAGAGAAGCCGTGGATTCAAAAATGACGGCGATCAATTATGACAAAAGAAAACGAGATAATTCAATAGAAGAGGATCCTAAAATAGCCTTAGCTGCCGTTGACAATTTTGTACAGTTTTTAGAGGGAGAAAATTTTTCGGGTGATGCGTCTCTCGTTACCAATTTTTCCCTTTTGGATGATTGTGAATGCGTTATTCCATCTTCTTTTCTAAGGGAGTTGGTTTATTGTCTGGAGCATAGCATACACCACCAGGCTTTGATTAAAATTTCCCTTTTAGATCAAGGACTTGTGCATTTGGTAGATAGCGATTTTGGTGTAGCACCTTCCACTACAAAATCCCGACTTGCCAAAGCAGGCAAGCAGTAGCAATTTTTTTTATTCATTCAGTGACCAATTGTATTTTTTGAAAGAAATTTTAGCTTCTTTGCTCAGTTTATTATCAGCATATTGATTGATAAATTCTGCTAAACTACCGTTTCGGGTAAAATCTTCCTTAAACCAAGAAAATAGTGGTGACAATTCCGCTTGTTTATTGGCCAGGGTGTTGTGCTTGGGATTATTGATGAATGCATGGGCAGCTTGCTCCAATTGTGCCTCTAAATTATTGGCTGTGTAGGCCTGGTTCATTAATTGGGGGCAAGAGATAGAAGCACAGTTTATGGCAAAATGAATTCTTGGTTCATTGAATTCTTTTCTCAGGATTTTATGTTCTATTTCATCCAGGCTTGCCGGTTTACCTCCTATTTCAAAGAACTCCAGATGCCATACGGTATTGACAATCGGTATGCTTAGCTTTGGTCCAATGTCTTTGATACTTTTTACGGGATAGTGATTGAGGATCAATTTAATGGTGAATGCATTGTAGGTATTGATCCAATAAGCCAACTGCTCTTGTTCCGACCAGGTTTCCCTATCAGGAGGATTGGTGCTGAGCAAAGTCAAATAAGCATCTAATTTATCCACATCAGCATTAAATCCTTTATAGTCTACCTTTCCCTGCTCGCTTACGTGGGCTTGAAGGAGCTTGTCAAAAGATGCGTGGCTAGGTGGATTTGTACCTGATTGCCCCAACCCGGAACTTCCACAAGAAAGGTTGATCAAAAGAATGCTGTAGTAAATAAACAGTTTTATCATGATAGCTTGGGCTGTCAGTGAATAAGTTGGTTTGAAAGCTCCATCAAGTCTTCTGCTACAAAATCATTCTTTGAGGAGAGTGGATAATTTGATTTTCCTACCCTTTTGATAAAAGCAGTCTGTAATCCTGCTCTGGCAGCACCCAGCAAGTCCCAAGGATGTGCAGCAATCATCAAGGCTTTATCTGCAGAAATTTCCATTTTGTCAAGGACATACGCATAGGTGGAGGGGTGTGGTTTAAATTTACCTACACTCTGAATGCTAAATATTCTATCAAACAACGGGCTGATGCCGGCAAATTTTAACTGTTCATTGACAGTTTCCAGGGTGCCATTGCTAAGAGCAACTATAATAAAACCTGCATTTTTTAAGCGTTGTAGGCCTTCAAAGACTTCCTCATGTGAAGAAAGCTTTTTAAATTCACTTAAAATTATTTCTCGTTTTTCAGCTGAAAGCGCTTTGTCATAATTTTCGGCAGTCATTTCCAAACATGCATCAGCAATTTGAGAGAAATCAGCAAAATCACCGGATACAGTTTCCACTAATGAATAATGCAATAAAGATTGAAACCATTTGCCTGCTGCCTCAGGGTTTCCTATTTCTTTATTTATTGCAGTCTGCACTGCTTTTGTATCTAGCAGGGTTTCATTCACATCAAATATTAACAATTGGGGTGAGGAAGACATAATTTTCTATTTTAGCGGGTGGCTATAAATTGTCTGTAGGGATTAATTAACTTTTTCGCCTTTGTTTAGCCATATTCCCCACATCTTATTGTAGGTATGGACTTTGTTGGTCGGCAAGGTGTCTGCTTGAAACACGGGATTGTTTTCATTTACCCAATGAAAAATTCCTCCATAAAGGTTATATACTTTACTAAAACCATTTTGTTTTAATATTTTTCCAATTTCTTGACTTCGGGCACCAATTGAACAATAGACAACTATGGTGCTGTCCTTTGGAATTCCATTTACCGAAGAAATGTCAAAAGTTTCATACCCTACCCATTGAGCCCCTTTCAAGTGGCTTACCTCAAATTCGTTTGCTTCACGGGTGTCTAATACTATGGCATTATTGATGAGTTCCTTTTGTTCGGGATAAACCAAATCAAAATTTTGATCATAAGTGCTTTTAAGCAAAGCCTTATAAGCCAAGCTTTGTCCATAGCCTTTTTCCACCGGAAAGGAGGATGCCAATAAACATAGGGAAAGAATGTAAAAAACTTTCATGGAACTAGAACAAAACTTTAGTCCCAATAATTTCTAAATTTTTAAAAATTTATCCCTCTTTATAAATGCTTACCAACCTACATAGGGTGGAGCAGCTATGCCTTTAAGTTTCAGGTATACCAAACACTGCGCACGGTGGTGTACTTGATGCCCACGCAATAAATAAAAAATATTTTCTTTGGTCATGTTTTCATTGCCAAAGACGATCTTTTCATCCAGTTGGATTTTTTCTGCATTTTTAATTAACCCCAATACATAATTATTTGCCAGTGAAAGCAGCTCCATGGTTTCTTTTTTATCGATGGAGTCTTTATTTTCTTTGTTATAAAAAGATTTTTTTGCCCATTGATTTTGGCGGTAAGATAGCTGATATTGTCCACGATATGCAGTAGCTGATCCCTAAAAGACATGGACTCAGGGCTTGGCTTGTAATCATAAAGTTCGGCGGGCATGGCTTCTGCTACAAGCTGTGAATAATCCATATTGCGTTGCCAAACCTCAGGGTACTGGTCGGAAAAATACATTTGTGCTTTTAAGTCTGAAATGCCCATAATAGAAACCAATAATACAAATTGAATGATTAACTTTCCTTTCATAACGGGGGACAATAAAAACATCTTTGGGTTAAAATGCAATGCTTAGGGCTAATCGAGCAGGATTATTTATGGCTTTGTGCTTTAACAGAGAAGGTAATGGTTCTTCAATTACCTGCATGTACCGCTTCAAAAAACAGTCTGATACCACCCTCCCAGTGAAAGTTCGGGACAGGCATCACAAAGCCTATCGCATAATCCGAGCTCGAATTAAAACCGATGCGTTGAGATTCTCGTTTCTTAAATAAATTACACTGTATGAATTTCAAACCGCTTAGGTTTTCTTCGTTTTTAATTTTCTTATTACTATTCATGTCCGGATGTTTCTCATTTAGGGAGAGCGACAAAAGTCTCTACCGGTTGATGGAGAAGAAGGCCATTACTTTTGAAATAAATTATTTGGAGGAATATCCTTTGCGCTGGTTATGGTACGAAAATACTGACAAGGAGGCGCCTATATTGCTGTTTATCCATGGTGCACCTGGTTCTTCTTCAGCTTTTCTTTCCTATATTCAGGATGACACCTTAAGGGAGCAATTTTCTATTTTAATCATTGATCGGCTAGGGTATGGTTATTCAGATTATGGCAATTATCAAGCGATTCCCCGGCAATTCGAAGCCATCGACAACTTAATGAATAAAGCACGCACCAACAATCAGCAGGTCTTTACAGTAGGACATTCCTATGGAGGAACCATCGCCGGCTATATTGCCATTCGGGATCCGAAATGGCTCACAGGCAGTGTAATGATCGCGCCGGCCATAGATCCTGAGCAGGAAAAATACTTTTGGTTTGGAAAGTTGGCTTGGTATAAAAGTACCCGATGGATGGTTTCTAAGTCTTTAAGGGTTGCGGCAGATGAGAAATATTCCCATGAAGAAGAGCTTAGAACATTCGTAAATCAATGGGATAAAATAAACTCCCCAATATTGCACATCCATGGTGACAAGGATGGCTTGGTGCCTTATGGTAATATAAATTTTTCAATACAAAACATTCCAAAAAAATGGTTGGAAGTTAAAACCATTCCGGGAGAAGGCCATCTGATTCCTTTTACAGAGAAAGAACTAATGGTAAGTGAAATTCTAAAATTTATTGACTCCAATTAAATGAATAGATTTAAGGAAATACAGTTTGTAAAGATAACTTGGCTTTGGTGACTTAAATCACTTATTTTCTGTAGGGTAACCATTATTTTTATTATATTAAATGTATGAATCCTTCTAAGGGATCTGCTGTTTTTCAAAAATTCTTTTTCAATAAAAATAATTGTATCATGACAAAAAATATGGGATCAACCGACAGAATTATAAGGACAATTATTGCAATTGTTGCCTTGTACCTTTATTTCTCGGGAATTGTAACGGGAGTTTTGGGCATTGTGTTAATTATCATTTCCGCCATTTTTCTAATAACGAGTTTGGTTAGTTTTTGTCCGCTTTATACTTTGTTTGGTATCAAATCATGTAAGACGCATTAAAAGGAGAAGCTTCAATTTTCTATTCCCTTAGTAGGTTTGGTAAAAAAAGGGTAGATAGGATAGAAAAACCGTATCCGGAACTAGACATAAAAAAAGGAACAAACTCTTTTGGGAGTTGTCCCTTTTTTCCGGTCAATTTAGACACTTGTCAATTCGAGTAAGCTATTATTTATTCATCAAAATCGTCCTCAATATCATCTTCTCCGGGTGCTCCCAAGTCAAACATGCTACTGAAAAGATCATTGAATTGCATGCCTGTGTCCAGTAGCTTCTTGCTCAGCTGGCTGTGCTCTGCCAAACCATGAAGTGCGAACTCCATGTAAAACTCTTTTTCTTTCTCCGGAAGCTCTTTTACAAATTGTGTGGTGATTTTCTCCAGTCCCGGAACATCCTGCAATAATTTTTTGTATTCTTTATCGCTTTGTGAGGCCAATATGTCCAAGCTATTGCCTTCGCCAAACCAGGAAAGTGGTAAGACATAAGGATTGCCTTCTTTGGCTTTCTTTTTCTGTTCAGGGGAAGGGAAATGCTGAGAAAATAGGGTGCGAATAGCTTTGCCGATAAGGTTGTAAGCCACCAATCCAGCACCTTCCTGTTCTCCTTCATAGACCAGTTCTACCTTACCGGTGATGGCGGGAATTACCCCTATTAGGTCGACTATCCGAACAATGGTTTCATTTTCACCATTCAGGTAGAACCTTCGTTCTGCAGCCGAAATAAGATTTTCATAGGCAGAAATGGTCAGTCTGGCAGAAACACCACTTTTCTCATCCACATATTCACTTTCTCTGGCCTCTACTGCAATTTGTTCGATCAGGTCTTTCATCAGCTCAGGAACATGGATTCTATCCATTGGCCTGTTGTTGACTTTAGCTTCCTGCTCGGTTATTTTTCTTCCTATTTCGATGCTTTTCGGATAATGGGTAATGATTTGACTTTCAATCCGGTCTTTGAGTGGAGTGACGATACTTCCTCTGTTTGTATAATCCTCAGGGTTGGCTGTGAAAACAAATTGTATATCCAAAGGAAGCCTTAATTTAAACCCCCTGATTTGTATATCTCCTTCTTGTAGAATATTAAACAATGCCACTTGAATTCTGGCTTGTAGATCCGGTAATTCATTGATCACAAATAGAGAACGGTTTGACCTAGGAACAAGGCCAAAATGGATGACTTTTTCGTCGTTATAGGACAGCTTCATGGTGGCCGCCTTGATGGGGTCTACATCACCTATTAGGTCTGCAACGGATACATCAGGAGTTGCCAGTTTCTCCGTATAGCGGTCTTCTTTTGCCCACCAAGTGATGGGCGTATCATCTCCCTTTTCAGCAATCAATGTTTTGGCAAAAGTTGAAATGGGCATGAGTGGGTCATCATTGAGTTCTGCTCCTTCCACTACCGGTACATAATCGTCCAACAGCATGGTCATCATTCTTGCAATCCTTGTTTTGGCTTGCCCTCTCAATCCCAGAAAGTTGATGTTGTGTTTGGAAAGAATGGCCCTTTCTATGTCCGGTATTACCGTATCCTCATATCCCCAAACGCCTTCAAAAACATTTTCTTTGTTTTTGATTTTGCGAATGAGATTGTCTCTTAGTTCTTCTTTGATGGATTTGGGACTGTAACCAACCGCTTTTAATTGTCCCAGGTTTTTTATTTTTAATAGATCTTTTGCTTTCATTTTGCTGTATTCCATGTTTTAAAAACGTTTGGTTCTGTTTCTTCGGTAATCTTCAAAAATTAAATGTCCCAAGCCCTGCAAGTTGCTATAATAGGCATTGCCGTTATTCACCGTAGTAAATTCTTTAACAAACTCTTTCAGGTAAGGGTCAGAGGCGATCATAAATGTGGTGACAGGGATTTTTAACCTTCTGCATTGTGCAGCAAGTTTAAGCGTTTCCTTGAGAATTTTGCTGTCTATACCAAAGCTGTTTTTATAGTATTTGATGCCCACCTTAAGGCAGGTAGGCTTGCCATCAGTGATCATGAAAATCTGTTTGTTTGGATTTTTTCTTCTCCTTAAAAGATTCATGGCCAGTTCAAGTCCGGCCACTGTATTGGTGTGGTAAGGCCCAACCTGAAGGTAGGGTAAGTCTTTGATTTCAATTTGCCAAGCGTCATTCCCAAACACAATCACATCTAGCGTATCTTTGGGGTACCTGGTCTTCACCAATTCGGCCAAGGCCATGGCTACCTTTTTGGCCGGGGTGATCCGGTCTTCACCGTAGAGGATCATGCTATGGGAGATGTCAATCATCAAAACAGTGGAAGTCTGGGTCCGCATTTCACTTTCCACTACTTCAAGGTCATCTTCGGTTAGAAGGAAATCTCCGGAGAAACCGTGGTTAATCTGAGCATTTCTTAGCGAATCTGTCAAAGCAATCTGATCCAAATTGTCGCCAAAAGCAAAAGGTCTGCGGTCTGTACCCCTTTCTTCTCCGGGGCCGGTGTGGTTGGTCTTGTGCTGTCCGCCTTTTCCACGCTTGAGTTTTCCGAAAATTTCTTCCAAGGCATTTTTTCGGATGGATTGCTCTGCCTTTCCGGTAATATTTATTTCTCCCTTGCCTTTTTTTTCATCCAAGTAACCTTTGCTCTTGAGGTCATCAATGAAGTCTCCAATGCCATAGCCCGGCTTGGTCATATTGTACCTCTTGTCCAAATCGGTGAGCCAGCTAAGTGCCTCCGCAGCATCTCCTCCTGTCATGGTGACCAACTGAAGGAATATATCCAAAAGCTGTTCAAAAGTATTTTTATCTTCGTCCTTTTGAGGGACAAATTTACTGAATCTAAAACCTTTCATAGTAGGGTAACAAGAATTAAGGCCGAGAGGTTTAAACTAAGTCAAATACCTCAAAGAAATTTAGACTTTAAAGGATTGCAGATTTGGATCCACTCATTCCAAGGGTGTAATTATATGCGTATTGACTTTTTTTAAGGTCATAAATTGAATTGATCTTAGGGGGCTCTATAGCCCAAGAACACCTCTTGTAAGCAATAGTAAATCAAGTAGCTAACATTTCCTTGATTTTTTCAGCCTGGAGGTTGCAGTTGATCCACTCCTCTTCCATGGTGGCATTGTATTTTTTGTAAAAATTAATTGCCGGTTCATTCCAATCTAGAACCTGCCACATCATGCCTGTGCAACCTTCCTCAAGTGATTTGGCCATTACTTTTTCAAAAAGCAATTTTCCGGCACCTTTTCCGCGCTCTTTTTCAGTGACAATATAATCTTCCAAATAGAGGCGCTTGCCTTTCCAAGTGCTGTAACGATAATAATATATAGCGGTTCCGATAATGGTCTGAGTTTCCTCCTTTTCCAACACATAAAAACCAAAAACAGGTTGAGGTCCAAACCCATCCTTTTCCATCATTTCAAGGGTATTGGTTACTTCCTCAGGGGCTTTTTCATACAATGCCAATTCTTTGATCAGTTCAAGAATAGCAGGTAAATCCTCTTTTTTTCCTTCTCTAACAGTATACATAATTTGAAATTAATAAAATTGGTCAACTTTACCTTTGTAAGCCGAAGCTTTCTCTAAAATTTTTATTGGTAGATTTTTGCTTTTTGGATGACTTACAATTTTTATCTTTGAGACTTAACCCTTTGAATTATGTTTCTATCAATTGATGCAGGAAATTCTAATATTGTATTTGGTTTTTATCAAGAAGTAGATGATTGCTGGGAGGAAGTCCTTCGGATCCCAACAAAAAAAGACCTCAAGGTTTTTAATTTGGAGAGAAAGGTTGCCATGTATTTTTTGGAGAAAGGTTGGGGAACCGATCGCATAGACCTAATAGGAATCAGTACTGTTGTGCCGGATTTAGAACCTGTATTGATCCAATTTTGCCAGCGGTTTTTTGGAAAAGAGCCCTATGTTGTCAATGAGAATAGCTACGAAAAACTGCCTGTAACAGCGATGAACCCCAGAGAAATAGGTTCGGATCTAATGGCCAATATAACTGCTGCTTATTTGCAATTTAAAGCGGCTTGTATTGTCGTAGATTTTGGAACAGCCTTGACCTTTAGTGTGGTGGATAAAGATGGGGAAGTTATTGGGGTGAACATTGTACCAGGGATCAAAACTGCCATCAACTCCTTGTTCAACAATACCGCGAAATTACCCAAAGTGGAATTGGAATTGCCCGAATCAGCTTTGGGAAAAAATACGGTTCATGCCATTCAGGCAGGCATTTTTTATGGTTATTCGGGCTTGGTCAAAGGAATGGTGGAGGCCATTGAGAAGGAAACCGGAAAGGAATATCAATTGCTGGTTACCGGAGGCATGTCCTCATTAATGGGGCATTTGGGGGATAGATTCAATAATGTGGATATCAACCTGACATTGAAAGGAATTTATGCAATCACAAAACTTAATTTTGATCAATGAGTGTAATCCCTGCCCTGTTAAGGAAAGCTAAGGAATGGATACATGTGGGAACAGAATCAATCTTCTATCATCTCCGATAAGCGTGAACCAAGGTTTGAAATGTTTACCACCTTTTCTGAAAAACCGGAAATATTGGACAGAATAATTACGGCATTTTTCCTTTCTATATCCAAGGTAAAAGAAGAGGCATATCCTCCGGTTCCCCCTCCATGCCACAACCATTTGCCATTTTTTTTATTTTCAATCATCCAGCCAAGTCCTATGGCCTTTTCATAAGGGCTTATAGAAAATGTTTTCTTTTGTGTAAGGGCCAATGCCTGATTGGCCGGATTGAATTGAGCAAGGGCAAATTTAGTCAGATCTTGGGTACTGGATAGAATGGCCCCGGCACCTTGCAAAACATTTAAATCCCAGTTGGGAGTAACCTGACCTTCCACGTCCAGACCTTTGACAAGCTTTTTCATAACCTTTTCCCTCTTGACGGTTGTGGATTGCATATTAAATGGAATGGCGATTCTATTTTGGATCATTTCTTCATAACTTGAAGAATCTATCTTGGTCAGAATATAACCCAATAGTCCTACTCCCAAATTTGAATAGTCAAATTTTAGTCCTGGATTCTGCTTTAGTTCTAGCTGTTCTGTGAGGTATATTCTCAATTTTTCTACCCCATAATCTTTGTAGGGATTGGCTGTATCCACTTCTGAAAGGATCAGGTTATCAGGGAGCCTGGGTAAGCCTGAACTGTGGTTCGAAAGTTGTTGCAGGGTAAATTCAGCTGTGTTATTGAGTTTCCATGGCAAATATTTACTGGCAGGGTCATTGAGGTTTAGCTTGTCTTCGAGGCTTAAGCCTGCCAGTAATGTAGCGGTAAATACTTTTGAGATAGACCCAATTTCAAAGACCTTATCATGGTTTTCTACTGAGAACAAGGTGTCATTTTCTAATTTCACTCCATAAAATTCCGGTTTTCCATTCTTTATTATGGCTATGGAAAGCTGGGTTTGGTTAAAAAAACCTTTGGCTTCCGTATGAATCAATCTTGATTGGCCTTCCGTAATTTTACCTTCATAGGCTTGCTGAAAGTTAACGGCAGCGCGCTCTTCCTGACAGCTGATTCCAAGACATGCAATTAGAACAAGAATTATAAATTTTGACATAAAAGTTTACCCTTTGCTTGGGTTGAAGATATCAATTAAATCCTTGATTGCCTGAGGAATAGGTGAATATCGTTCTGGAGTTCTTTATTAATTAGTCAAGAACCTAATTCTTTTGAACGACCTGTTTAACAATTTATCCCAATAAAACGTATAAGCTGAATTAAAGTTAATTTCTACGGCAAAACATTATTGAAATGGAGCTGGTTTTTAAAGTAATCACCGTTTAATTACCTTTGGGCATCATATAAGCCGGACTGTCTTTTGCTCACCTGGCTAAAAGGAGAAAAATATGAAACGATACTATAAAATACAGGCCGTTTTGGTCTTTGTCTTACTCTTTACAATTAGTGGATTGGCACAGGATAATAAAAAATTAACACTTGAAGCGGTTATAAAAGACCAGGTTTTCACCCCCAAAACCGTTCAAGGCATCAACTGGATGAAGGATGGAAAATTCTACAGCAGTTTAAAAACGGTGGCAGGTTTTCCTCAGGTAGTAAGAATTAATGTGGCTACAGGTGAAGAGAGTGAAGTATTGATTGATGGTAGGGAATTGGGGCTCAATTTTAGCAATTACGCTTTTAATCCGGAGGAAAGCATGGCCTTGCTGGGATCTGAAATAGAGCCCATCTATAGGAGATCTACCAAAGCAATCTACCATTTGCTTGACCTGGAAACCGGAAACTTGAAAGAATTAGAAGAGGGAGAAAAAATCTCCTATGCCAGCCTTTCTCCTGACAATCAGAAGGTGGCCTATGTAAAAGAAAATAACCTCTATTACTTGGACCTACAAACCGATAAAAAAGTTCAGGTTACTTCAGATGGAGAAAAAAACGCCATTATCAATGGAGCTGCAGATTGGGTTTATGAAGAGGAGTTTTCCATGTCCAAAGCTTTTTCCTGGTCTAACGATGGCAGTAAACTGGCCTATATTCGATTTGACGAAAGTGAAGTGCCGCTTTTCAATATGCAAAAATGGGGTGCCTTGTATCCGGAAGATGAGCATTTTAAATATCCTAAAGCCGGGGAGAAGAATGCTGTGGTAAGCATCCAAATCTACCATCTGGAAAATGCGCAGACGCAAACTGTGGATACCGGTGCGGATACTGACATTTATTTGCCCAGGATGTATTGGGCAGCCGACAACAATACCCTTGCTATTATCCGTTTAAACAGGCTACAAAATCAGATGGACATCTTGTTTGCAGATAGCCAAACAGGAAAAACCAAAACCATCCTCTCTGAAACTGCAGAAACCTATGTGGACATGGATTACAATGACAATTTTCTCTTTCTTCCAGAAGGAAAAGGATTTATTGGTACCTCTGAGAAGGATGGTTTTAAGCATGTCTACCAATATGACATGGAAGGAAACAAAATTCGTCAAATTACAAAAGGCGAATGGGAAGTGACTGAATTGGTGGCTGTGGATAGCAAAGAAGGGAAAGTGTATTACGTTTCTACTGAACAGTCCCCCCTTGAAAGACACTTTTATTCCATCAATTTAAAAGGGAAAAAGAAAAAGCTACTTACTCCTGAGGAAGGCACACATTCCATTAATATGAGTCCCGATCAGCAGTATTATATTGATGCTTACAGCACCGTTACGCAGCCTTTGCAGGTTGTTTTGAGTGATAATGAAGGGAAAGAGATTAAGGTATTGGAAGACAATCAAGCACTTCAGGAAAAAATGAAGGAATACGCATATCTTCCTAAGGAATTTTTTGATTTTAAAACCATAGATGGCACCAGTTTGAATGGCTATATGATAAAACCCGTGACTTTCGATCCATCGAAAACCTATCCTGTACTTATGTACGTGTATGGTGGTCCGGGTTCTCAGAATGTAATGAACAACTGGGGTAGCACCCGTGATTGGTGGCACCAACACCTGGCTGCCGAGGGGTATATCGTGGTGGGCATAGACAATAGAGGTACTGGAGGAAGAGACTTTAAGCACAGCACTTACAATCAGTTGGGAAAACTGGAGACAGAAGATCAAATCGCAGGAGCGAAATACCTCGCTGAACTGCCTTATGTAGATGCAAGCCGGATTGGCATATGGGGTTGGTCTTACGGGGGATATATGTCTTCACTGGCACTGATGATCGGCAATGAAACTTTCAAAACGGCAATGGCTGTGGCACCGGTAACGACCTGGAGGTATTATGATACCATTTATACCGAGCGCTTTTTACAGACCCCTCAATTAAATCCTGCGGGATACGATGATTTCAGTCCTATCAATCATGTAAACAAGCTCAATGGTAACTTTCTATTGGTACATGGTACGGGTGATGACAATGTACACTTTCAAAACAGTGTTGCTTTGGTAGATGCCCTAATAACGTCCGATAAGCAATTTGACAGCTTTTACTATCCCAATAGGAATCATGGGATTCACGGTGGCAACACTACTTGGCACCTTTATAAAATGCTGACCAATTACGTGAAAGAGAAACTGTAATCCAACTGGTCTAAGTTTAGCGAAGCGTAACTTAGACCTAAAATGGCGAAAGTTTTCAACTTTCATAACCAAAATTTAGGTAGCAAATATAATAGGTAAAACACCCTTTCCTCCTGCATAGTCAATGGCACTACTATACTGATAATGTTCAGGTGTTGTTACGAGTCCTGCTTTTACAGGATTTTGATGAAGGTAATCCAATCGCTGCGTCAGCATTTTTGCATTAAAAAGTGCTATAGGGTGGTTACTTTGTTGCCAAAATTGAAATTTTTCATTGTTAGCATTTCTTTTGCCCGCCCTTTCAAACATCCAAAGCATCCATTCTTTCCTGCTTTCTTTTGGGTTTTCGGCAATCAATTTTAACAAAGCTTTGGAGGTATGCCGCTTTAAATCCCTCATAATGTCTGAAAGTCTATTGTTTTCGGAACTAATGATAAGGTGTACATGGCTAGGCAATATGCACCAAGCATACAATTCAAGGCCTTTATTTTTGCTACAAAAGACCAGAGAATCTACGATAATTTCAAAATAGATCTTTCTCGTAAATACGTCTATCCAATTTACGGTAGCAAAACTTACGAAATACAGTTCACGGGAATCATGGAAAACATATTTTCTGCCCATAAAACTAACATGTCTAAATTTTTGAATATTTTTTTAAAAATAGATTCTGAGCTTTTAATTTAGTAAAAATCAAAATAATTAAACCTTACTCAAGTTGAAAACTTGAATGATGGTGGGACGAAGTTACCGCTATCGCTCAAACTTCGACCAGTAATCCAACTGGTCTAAGTTTAGCGAAGCGTAACTTAGACCTAAAATGACGAAAGGTTTCAACTTTCATAATCCATTGCTGTAATTTAAAATGTAATATGAAATCGTTAACTTCATGGAACATAAAAAAATGATTCGTAGGGATATCCAATCAATTAAAGTCGACCTTATCCATTGGCTCACTGAGCTTAAGGATTTGTCTGTCCTTGAGCAACTTCAAGTCATGAAAGCGAAACAAGAAAGTTCTTTGAAATTAAATTCCGAACAGACGAAGGAACTGGACAGCAGGCTTAAGCGATATGAAAATGGGGAAATGAAGTTCTCGTCTTGGGAGCAAGTTAGAGAGAGGATAAAAAGTCGGCTGGTTTAAATTTAGAAACCGGTAACTTAGACTTATAATGGGTTTTTCTGCCTCGTTAATCTAGTAAAAATTAGCATGTTTTAGACCCACTCAAGTTGAAAATTTTCGTTATGATGGGACGAAGTTACCGCTCTCGCTCAAATTTCGTCCAGTAAAGAATTTTAGCAAATCATAACTTCGACCAGTAGAAACAGTAAAAGATAGGGTTATTTACCAAAGATGATATATACAGGCAAGCAAAACGAATATTTTGAAATTCAATCCATTGACTCTACTAACTGTAAACACCTGTTAGAAAGTCAGCCGGAGGTTTTAAAATTGATCTGGTTTACCTCAGATAATAATAAACTACTAATTGATGGGATTCCTTATACTTTCAATAAAAATGAGTTATTAAGCTTGTCGCAGCTCAATAAACTGGAATTCAAGAAAATCAATACCATCAATTTATTAAGGTTCAACCGGCAATTTTATTGTATTTTGGATCACGACAGTGAGGTCAGTTGTAAGGGCGTTTTGTATTATGGAGCTGCTACTCCACCCATTATAAAGGCAGCCGACAAGGAACTGGAAATACTCGAAACGGCTTGGAAAATGGCCGTGCTTGAGTTCGAAATGAAGGATGACCTTCAATTAGAGATGCTTCAGATGATGCTTAAGCGGATACTTATCTTATGTACCCGTATTTTTAAAAGGCAGCAGTATCACGAAAGTCCTACTCCTAAACAAAATGATTTATTCAGGGAGTTTAACTATTTGGTAGAAACACATTTCAGAGAAAAGCACAGCGTGGCCGAATATTCAGAACTGCTCTTTAAAGCCCCTAAAACCATTTCAAATACTTTTAAAAAATTAAGTAAAAAAACGCCTTTGCAGGTGATTCAGGAAAGGATTATGTTGGAGGCTAGAAGGTTATTGTATTATACAGAAAAGGACGTTTCAGAGATAGGTTATGAGCTAGGATTTCAGGACATTCAATCCTTTAGCAGGTTCTTTAAAAACCAAATTGGGATATCTCCTTCGGAATTTAGGGAGAAAAAATAATGGCTTCATTTCCTGATTCCTTTTCTGGTCTAAGTTTAGCGGCGCGTAACTTAGACCTAAAATGAGAAAGTTTTCAACCTTCAAAACATAGACTTACAATAGCAAAATCCACGAAGTAATGTTTTGAAGGTTATGGAAATTCTATTTCCTACCCATAAAACCATTATATTTTAGTAAAAAAAAGGCCCTTTATGTCTTACTCAAGTTGAAAACTTGAACGATGCTGGGACGAAGTTGCTGCTATCGCTCAAACTTCGACCAGTAACGACATTTTTTAATCAGTGGTATGCACTTGCATAATATCCGGTGGCCACAGCCTTAATGATTGCAATGGGAGTTAATAGTACCGTCAAAATCACAGGCTTTAGGGCAAACTTAAGCCAGAATTGTACGAGATACCACTGATGGATAGGACTGCCATTAGGTGCCATTGGTAGGGACAATGAAGTCAGTCCTTACTGCGTGTAAAGTTTATGGGCGTTTTAAAAGAGAAGCCAAATCCGCAGGAGAGTAGTTAATGGACTTTAGTGTTTTATTGTCTTCCTTGCGATAAACCAAAAACACCTCATCAGATTTAACATAATAGCAGTCGGTGCCTTTACTTTGGTAATGTGCAACTGTGGCTTTTGCCTCCTCTTCATTTTTACAGGCTTTGCTCATATTGGATCTTTGAACCTCATCAAAAAGGCTTTTGAATTGATCTGCCAAGCCAAACTCCAATACTGCTCCGGACAATACATACTGGATATCACAAAGTGCATCGGCTACTTCTACTAGGTCGTCATTTGCAATGGCTTCTTCCAATTCCTTTAATTCTTCAGCGATTAACGAAACCCGAAGTTTGCAGCGGGATTTATCAGGAATAACCGGTGAAGGCAAAATAGGGTGCTTAAAGGTCTGGTGAAAATCGGCTACTGCTGTTAAAGTCTTGGGATCTTTCATGGTGATTTATTCTTCTGGTTTCAAAGAAAAAAAATGTTGGCTTATGAAACCAGTATATGTCAAATTAATTAATCAAAAGAAGCACTTTGATTTCCGGAGTTTCAATTGAATAAAACTGAAATTGCATTTTACACCTTTTTCCGGCCAGATATGATCCTTCGGAAAGGTGGTCAATTTCCCTGCCCCTCTATAAGGATTTATTCATTTATTTTTAACGAAAATAAACAAGGGCTTAACCAGCAGTTTATTAGGGGATTATGAAATTGAATGACTTTATCTATTAAATAAGAGTTAATTTTAGCAGTTGTTTTTTTAAGCATTGTGAATTAAAATAATTATTATTAAGAGACTTTTACTTTCAAATTAGCTTTATGGCAAAACGGGCAACAAGTAGTACCTCGAAAATTTTTGTACTCGATACATCGGTCATTTTATATGATCACCATTCCATTATGAATTTTGAAGAACACGATATAGTCATTCCAATTACCGTATTGGAGGAGCTGGATCAGTTTAAAAAAGGGAATGATACCAAGAACTTTGAATCCCGGGAATTTATTCGGCTTCTAGACAAACTTTCCGAAGACCAGATGATTCAAAATTGGACACCTTTGAATGGAAAAAACAAGGGTTCCTTTAAAATCATGATGAACCCGGAGAATAAGCTCAATGCCAATGAGATCTTTGGCGAAGAAAAGAATGACCATAAGATTTTAAATGCGGCCTTAAGCCTTAAGCAAACGGAGACCAACAGAAAAGTCATCTTGGTGAGCAAGGACATCAACTTAAGGTTGAAGGCCAAGTCCTTGGACATTGCAGCGGAGGATTATGAAACGGGGAAGATTAAGAATATTAGTGAAATAGAAAATACCGGCAAGGGGATTATTGACAATTTAGACAATGAAATAATTGATGACCTGTACGAAAAAGGTAGCCTTACGGGAGCAAAAGTTTTTGGGAAAAGGAGAAAAAACCTGCCGGAAAACAATACTTTTTATATTTTGAAGGGCTTGGAAAGCAATGCTTCCATCCTGGCCTTTTATCATGCAGCGCAAAATGATTTCTCAAAAATATCAAAGACAAAAGCTTACAATATAGGTCCTAAAAATGCCGAGCAGGCCTTTGCTCTGAATGCCATATTGGACCCCAATATAAAGCTGATGACCATTCAGGGAGTGGCAGGTACAGGTAAAACCTTGCTGGCACTTGCCGGTGCTTTGGAGCAGCGCAAAGATTACAAACAAATATTTTTGGCTCGACCAATTGTGCCTTTGAGCAATAAAGACATTGGTTATCTGCCTGGGGACATCAAGTCCAAATTAAACCCCTATATGGAGCCTCTATGGGACAATTTAAAGTTTATCCAAAACCAATACCAAGAAACCGATAAGGAATACCAAAGGATTAATGACATGATCAATCAGGAAAAATTGGTCATTCAACCACTTGCTTATATTCGAGGACGTAGCTTGTCCAATATTTTCTTTATTGTGGATGAGGCCCAGAATTTAACCCCTCATGAGGTGAAAACCATCATTACCAGAGCGGGGGAGAATACAAAAATAATTTTTACCGGTGATGTTTTCCAGATCGATACACCTTATCTGGATAGTCAAAGCAATGGCTTGTCTTACCTGATAGATAGGGTAAGAAAACATCCGCTATATGCACACATTAAACTAGAAAAAGGGGAAAGGTCTGAATTGGCCAATTTAGCCAATGACTTGCTTTAATAGGGAATATGCAACAGGTTTACTATTGCATATTCCATGTCTAATATTTTAATTAACTTTCAGTAATGGTGTTGAGCTTGGCCAGAAAGCTGTTGTAATACTGCCTTCCCACTTGTACGACATCACCTGTTCTCAAATTTATTTCTTTAGTGTTAAAGCTTTCTATTTGAGCCAATTGAACAATGTAGGACTTTTGTACCCTCAAGAACAAATTTGAAGGTAGTTTTTCTTCCATGTCCTTCATAGATTTCCTTATGGTGAAATTTCTGTTTTTAGAGAATATTGTCACCATGTTGCCATTTGCTTCCACATAATAAATGTCGCTATAGTCTACCCTTTCAAAACTATTGTCAGCTTTGATATAGACTGCATCTATTACCAGGTAAGGGCTTTCTGCAATTTTTGAAGAACCACTGTCAGATAAAGCCGGCCTTGTCCTTTGGTTATATAGCACAATTTCAACCATGGCGTGGATGTCATTGCTATTAAAAGGTTTGACGATAAACCCAGCAGGGTGCGTTCTTTTTGCTCTTTCTATAATGGCAGGATCGCTATAAGAGGTTACATATACAATTGGTGCATCCACCATTTGCTGTATTATTTCTCCCAATTCAATACCATCCTTGTCCCCTTTCAACTTGATATCCATAAATACCATGTCAGGCCGGTACTTCTTTACTACTTTGATGGCTTGGTTTGCAGAATTGGCGATATCAATATTTACATAACCTAAAAGTTGTAATATTTCTTCAATGTTTTCAGAAATATTTACATCGTCCTCAACGATCAGTATTCGTTCTTCTTTCATTTCTATACTGTTTTAATTGAAAAATCTAAAAATTAACACTCCAACGAAATTTACAAATAAAATACATATAAATGCACAGAACAACCAATTAACTGACCATTTGATTTCAATATTTTTTATTAAAATGATTATAAACTCATCAGATCCTTAAATCTTGCTGCCTGTCTTCTACTCACTTCAATTCGTTCGCCCCCTTTTAAGGTCACTACCAGACCTCCATTAAACCATGGTTCAATACTTTCTACCCAACTTAAGTTAATAATATGTTTTCTGCTTGCTCTAAAGAAAGATTTTTCATCCAGTCGCTCGTCTAGTGCATTGAGTGATTTATGAATCATTGGCTTGTTTTTCTCAAAATAGACTTTGATATAGTTGCCATCAGATTCAAATAACCTCACGTTTGCCAATTTTACAAACCAACATTTGTCTCCATCTTTGACGAAAACCTGATCGTTTAAAGAGAGTTTGTCCTTAGGTAAATCAACCTCTTGGGCTTCTTCTTTCTTTAATTCTTCAAGTTTTTTCTCAAGCTTTTTAAGTGTTTCAGTTAATCTATCCGGTTCAATTGGCTTTAGCAAATAATCTAATGCGTTTACTTGAAATGCCTGCAGGGCAAATTCATCATACGCGGTTATGAATACAACCAAAGGAACAAAATCTAATTCCTCCAGTAGGTCAAAACCTGTTTTTTCAGGCATCTGAATATCCAAAAACACAACATCAGGTTGTAGGGATTCAATTTTTTCCTTGGCTTCATCCACATTCGGTGCCTCTCCAAGAATCTCTATATTGTCATTTTGACCAAGCAAACTGATAAGCTCTTTTCTAGCCAATCTTTCATCATCTACTACTAATACACGCATACTATTTATATTTTAACCTAAATTTAACCTTTTTGTTTTGGTATTTTTATTTCTGTAACCACAAATTCATTTCCATAATTGAAAATTTTGAATGAGGCCTTGTTTCCAAAAATAAGTTTTAACCGTTGAATGGTGTTGGCGATGCCGTGGCCCTCGCCTTTTTTCTTGGGTGTCCCTGATGGTTTTAATTGACCACTGTTTCTAACCCAAATGTATAAATCATCTAGTAAGCCCACAGTACACTTGACTTCTATAATCCCGCCTTTCATCAAATTTGAAATACCATGTTTGATGGCATTTTCAACGATGGTCTGTAGCATCATTGGTGGAATGCGGTATTGATTGGTTTTGGGTTCTACATCATAAATCACTTTTAACCGCTCCTCAAAACGTATAGATTCAAGGTTTAGGTAGTCTTTTACTGTCTTCATCTCTTCAGACAAAGGGATGGTCTTGTGCTTGTCTACTACCAAAGAATACCTTAAAATATTGGACAGTTGGGTAATTGCAGATTTTGCTTTGATTGGATCCTCATCCACTAAGGCACGAACACTGTTCAATGCATTAAAGATAAAGTGTGGATTTAACTGATTGCGTAGATGGATCAATTTGATTTCATTGATTCTTGCTTGGTATTGCAGGCTGGAATTGTAATTGTCCAGGAAATAAAATAGAAAATAAAGCAATGACCATAAAGAATAATAAAGAAAGCTGGTAAAAAGGTTAACCATCAAGACCAAGGGCCTAAAATCTTGAGGATAATGTAAAGTGCCAAATACCCAGTTGATCAGGATTTGAGAAAAAGTATTCATTAAGCTCAAGATCAAAACAGCCGTCAGTACATGACTTATCAGCTTAGTGGTGGGAAATTCAAGCCAACTATTGTGTTTGATTTGGTGCCGAAAAAAATGGGTAGAAGCAAAATAGATTATTGCCAAAGAAAAATACGCGCCAATTTGAATAGGGGTGATCCCCCGAGCCATGGATGCAAAAAACAGGTTGACCAAAGCAAAGCTCAGCCAACCAAAAATTTGTAACAACCAATATAGCTTGTTTTTATTCATTCAAGTCCCTACTTCCTCCGGCGGATATGTGTTTACTGTATTGAGGCCGATTTGTTCAAAGGTATTTTGTCAAGAATTTTATTAATCAAATCACGGGTGCTTACATTGTCAGCCTCTGCTTCATAGTTTAGGATTATCCTGTGATTCAGCACATCTTCTGCCACCTCCTTGATGTCTTCAGGCAAAACATAGTCTCTTCCTTGCATAAAAGCATTGGCTTTGGCCGCTAGGTTAAGATTTATGGATGCTCTGGGAGATGCACCGAATTGTATGTATTTTGCCTCTTCATGCATGCCGTATTTTTCAGGGTATCTGGTGGAAAAGACAATCTCAATGATGTAATTCTCTAATGCCTCTGCAATTTGAACTTCATTGATGGCGGTTCTTATATCGAAAATTTCCTCTTTGTTTAAAATGGGTTGTACCTCTGAAATGAATTTTGAATTGGTCATTCTTCGCATTACCTCCAATTCATCCGCTTTCGAAGGGTATTCTATATTTACCTTCATCATAAACCTATCTACCTGCGCTTCTGGTAATGGGTAAGTTCCTTCTTGGTCTACAGGGTTTTGGGTGGCCAAAACCAAAAAAGGCTTGTCAAGGGAAAAGGTGTTTTCACCAATGGTAACTTGTTTTTCCTGCATCGCTTCGAGCAAAGCAGATTGCACTTTCGCAGGAGATCTGTTAATCTCATCAGCTAAGATTATATTAGAAAATATCGGACCCTTTTTTACTTCAAAATTGGCGTTCAATTGATTGTAGATCATGGTACCTATCAAGTCAGCAGGTAACAGGTCTGGGGTAAATTGAATACGCTTAAAATCCAGATGAAGCACTTTCGAAAGTGTGTTAACTGTCAGGGTTTTGGCAAGGCCCGGGACCCCTTCTAATAAAATGTGTCCGTTGGTAAACAAGCCTATTAAGAGTCTGTTGACCATCTTTTCCTGACCAACTACTATCTTTTTTACTTCGTTTATAACTTCCTGAATCTTCTCCTGATGCATAATGGATATTTGAAATTTCTATTGATATTTTGCCTATAAGAAGCCTAAATTAGAATAAAACATTCTTTATCACAATTTAGAACCTTTTCTTCTTTTTCATTTTTCTACTATTGGTACTTTTATAGTGCTCTCCGGAATGTGGTTTACCGGAAATCCCTAAAGAAGAATAAATGGATTTTTGATCAAAAGACCTAACTTCCCCTACTTCAAATCCTTCAATCGTTAAATTTTCTACTGACCATCTGACCAAACGGAGTGTTGGAAAGCCTACGGCTGCAGTCATTTTCCTTACCTGTCTATTTTTACCTTCCTTAAGGCTTATAGCTACCCAAGAGTCAGGAACATTTTTTCTATAACGAATAGGAGGGTTCCTTTCCGGTAACAGCTGTTCAATGTCTTGAATTAATTTTGCCTTGGCTTTTAAGGTTTTATGGGGTTTTTTATTCACAGTTATGATTACCCCTTGCTCCAGGTCTCGCACAGCCTTGTCTGTGATTTCTCCTTCTACCTGCACCCAATAAGTTCTTTCATGCAAATAAGTAGGGTCAAGTAATAAGTGATTGAGTTGTTTGTCATTGGTTAAAATGAGTAAGCCTTCACTGTCTTTGTCTAACCTTCCTACAGGGTAGACGTCGGAAGGGAAATCTCCAAGTAAGCCCAGCGTGTTTCCTTCACCACTAAATTGACTCAAAACGCCAAAAGGCTTATAAATGATATAATAACTAAATGACATATGATTTGGCTTACCTCAGCAATTGAAATAATTCGTTTAATTGAGGGGTAAGAATAATTTCTGTCCTCCGGTTTTTTGCCCTTCCCTCAGGAGTTTCATTGGATGCTTTGGGGTAATAAAAACTCCTTCCAGCTGCTGTTACTCGTTCTGGCTGTACATCATATGCATTGGTTAAAACACGAACAATGGCCGTTGCTCTGGCTGTACTTAATGCCCAATTGTCCTCAAATCTACCCCTGATTGGTACATTGTCAGTGTGCCCTTCTACCAATATTTGAATGTCCGGACTGTTGCTTATCACTGCTGCTAATTTGCTCAAAGCTTCTTTTCCCTCTTTATTTACAGTGGCACTTCCTGAAGGAAATAATAACTTGTCTTGTAAGGAAACATACAATTTTCCATCTTGTTCATAGACTTGAAGTTCATCAGATCGGTATTGAACCAAGGCTTTATCAATGGTTGTTTTTAAACCTTCCATAATCGCTCTTTGTTCGTCCAGCAGGTTTTGCAACAGGTCAAGCCTTTCTTGTTGTTCCAGCATCCTTTGTTCCTTTGCAGTCAGCTCTTGCTGCACAGAAGAAGAAGTTGCAATGGCCCTTTCAAGTTTGGCTTCTAGTGCTTCGTTTTTTCTATTAGAAGCCTCCAAGTCTTCTTCCAGCTTATCGGCCTTTTTAACAAAGGCTTCAAGGCTATTGTTGGTGCTGTCCAGCTTGTTTTCCGTCGTTCTTAAAGAACGCATCATTTCTGCATTCCTTATGTTTACTTCGTTGTATTTCTTCTGCGGTACGCATGCATACCACAATGGTAGGATCAATACGATACTTCGAAAAATAATCTTGTTCCACATAATTGTCTTGTTTTAAGTAATCTGTAACGAAAAACATACCAATTTAATGGCTTCTCTTCGAAATTTGGCATTTTTGCACAAATAGTTCAGGAAATCCTGCTCCAATTCATTTCGTTCTTTCTGAGTCTAGACAATTGATCAGCGATGGGTTTATTTTCTAACTCCTTAAGGTGAGGGTCTTTCTCCAGAATCGATTGTGCTGAAGCCCTGGCTTGGACCAAAATCTCGCTGTCTTTTCCAATGTCTGCAATCTTTAAATCTGTAATTCCCGATTGTTGGGTGCCGGCCAAATCCCCGGGGCCACGAAGCCTCAGGTCTACATCAGCAATCTCAAATCCATCGTTGGTCCTAACCATGGTGTCCAGTCTTACCCTACTGTCTTTACTTAGTTCATATTTACTCATTAATATACAGTAAGATTGGTCTGAGCCTCTCCCTACCCTTCCTCGCAATTGATGCAGTTGGGACAAACCAAACCTTTCTGCATTTTCGATCACCATAACCGAAGCGTTTGGAACGTTTACTCCTACTTCTATGACCGTAGTTGCTACCATTATTTTTGTTTCGTCTTTGACAAACCGGTTCATCTCAAACTCCTTATCAGCAGGTTTCATATTGCCATGCAATATACCAACAGGCATTTCGGGGAAAGCCCTACAAATACTTTCATAGCCATCCATTAGGCTTTTCAGGTCGCTTTTTTCAGAATCTTCAATCAAAGGATATACAATATAAACCTGTCGACCCTTGGCGATTTCTTTTTTCAAGAAGCCAAAAACTTTGAGCCGGTCTTTGTCATATCTGTGAACCGTCTGTATGGCCTTTCTGCCTGCGGGCAATTCATCAATCACAGAAATGTCCAGGTCTCCATACACTGTCATGGCCAGGGTTCTGGGGATGGGTGTAGCAGTCATTACCAGTACATGGGGATAGAAATCACTGTTCTTGCCCCATAATTTCGCTCTTTGTGCCACGCCAAATCGATGTTGCTCATCAATAATGGCCAGGCCTAATTGCTTGAAGACCACCACATCCTCTAACAGTGCATGGGTGCCCACCAATAGGTTCAATTCACCCGAAGCTTCATGAATGATTGCCCTGTTTTTCTTATTAGTAGACCCGGTAAGCAAGGCAATCTTCAAGCCCATTTGTTCCGAAAAATCTTTTAAGCCCTCATAGTGCTGGGTAGCTAAGATTTCTGTTGGAGCCATCAGGCAGGTTTGGTAGCCTGAATCGACAGCTACTAATAGACAGATAAAAGCGACAATGGTTTTTCCTGAGCCTACATCGCCCTGGACCAACCTGTTCATTTGAAGCCCGGATTTTAGGTTGCTGTAAATTTCCTTAATTACCCTTTTCTGGGCGTTGGTAAGGTCAAAAGGAAGAAATTCTTTGTAAAACTTGGTGAGCAAACCTGTTTTGTCCAAAACCTTTCCTCTGAATTTCTCGGTTCTGGCCAGGTTCATTTTCAATAAACGCAGTTGCAAGAAAAAAAACTCCTCAAACTTCAATCGGTAAAGGGCTATTTTTAATGCTTGTTGGCCAGAGGGAAAGTGAATTTCCTTGAGAGCTACCGGCTTTCTTTCCAAGCGCAAGGATTGGCAAAGTGAAAGTGGAAGGGTTTCAGGAATCTTGGGCAGAACCAAAGGCAATAAGGTTTCTATGATTTTGGAAATGCCTTTACTGTCTAGGTACCTACTTCTTAGTTTTTCTGTGGTGGGATAAACCGGTTGGAAGCTTGCCTCTTTTTCTTGCTTATGGGTAAGGGGTTCGATTTCAGGATGTGCAATGCTGATTTTTCTACCAAATTGTTGTGGTTTGCCAAAGACAACCATAGGAACACCTTTGACCAGTCTTTTACTTACCCACTGTATGCCTTTAAACCAAGTCAATTCTATAAGGCCTGTTTCATCCCTAAATTGAGCCACAAGTCTCTTTTTTCTTCCATCACCGATAATTTCTAAAGAAGAAACGGTTCCCACAAGTTGCACTTGCTGTAGGTCTGATCGGATGTCTGCTATTTTATAATATTTGGTCCGGTCTTCATACCTGAAGGGGTAATGTTGTAGCATTTCACCAAAGGTGAAAATATCCAACTCTTTATTGATAAGTGCTGCTTTTTGAGGGCCAACACCTTTCAGGTATTCGATTTTAGTATCAAAGAATCCGGACAAATCTAACTATTTAATACTTCACAGAAACTTTTTTTTCAGCTCAGATTCAAGTGCCTTGATTTCCGGCCTTTTCTCGATAAACGCGGTTAGCAACTCCGCTTGGTTTTTGGCACGATGAAGATTTTGTTCTTTATAGGTTACCTGATAGTACACATTGCCCATCAAATGGTCCGTTAAAAAACGAAGTCCCATGATAAGGGTCATCATTTCAGCTCCAAAGGGAATCGAGTCCATTTCTTTATTCGTAATATGGCCTGCCAATACGGTGTAAAAGCCTTCGAGTAAGCCCTTATATTTAACCATATCAACATGAATGTTTCCCCAATCTAAGGAGGACTCATCTCTGGTACACGCCACTGTACGGGCAAGGTCTCCAAAATCATAAAATACAAAACCGGCCATGATGGTGTCCAGATCAATTACTGCATTGACCTTCTTTAGGTCTTCACTAAAGATCAGATTGTTGATTTTGGTGTCATTGTGCGTAGCTCTAAGTGGCAGCTGATCACGGTAAATTCTAAACTGCTTCAATAACTCCTTTTGGGCCTCATAATAGGCGATCATTTCCTCTGTCTCCTTGTCGATTTCAATGGTAGGATTTTTTAAGGCTTGATCAAATTGTTCATACCTCCATTCCAGGTTATGGAAATCTTGTATGGTATCTTGGAGTTTGCCGGGGTCTGTTTTGGAGAATATTTTGACAAAGTAAGCAAAAGCTTCCGCAGCAATTTCAGCTTGTTCTTTTTCTTCAATGTCATCTCTGGTTAGCCCGGTTACAAAGGGAAAAAGGCGGTATTGTCCCCCGTCTAAGGTTGTAAATAATTCCCCTTTGCGGTTAGGAATAGGCAAGGGCAAAACAAAAGGGAGCTTAGCCGGGTCAAAATTATCTAAGAGATATCCGAGATTATTTGAAATTCGCTCAGGGTACTTAAAAACTGTGTCATTAAATTCTTGTAAAATATAGGATTTGTTGGGGCCATCCACTTTATATGTCTTATGAATGTGACCCGAACCGAATCTATTGGCTACCATTTGGCCTTCGTCTAATGCGTAAGCAGATTTTAAGGCATCTAATATTGTTTCTTTCATAGTTATAATTCAAAAACCCTATAAGGTTAATTATTTTGACACTTTCAAATAGTAAATTTACGATACTTTTAAATATATGTTATTGAAAGAGTTTATATTTACTTTTGAAGAGATTGCAAACACTTTAAAATGAGTGCTCAGACTTAGTTCCACAAATATTTAAAGGAATTAATTAAAATAATTGAAAAAGTTTTATTTATTTAGAAAAATTTTCTTCTTACTTGGGAGATTAAAATTATTACTTCATCATCATTTGTAGAAAAAATATACCATAAATAAGTCACCATGAATATTTCAATCCTTGATTGGGCAATAATTATTTCATTTTTTGTTATCTCAATGTTAATAGGGGTATTTGCCTCTAAAACAGCAGGTAAGAACGCTAAAGAATTCTTCCTTTCCGGAAGAAACATGCCATGGTGGCTTTTGGGTGTCAGTATGGTGGCCACCACTTTTTCTGCAGATACGCCAAACTTAGTAACGGATATCGTAAGAAAAAATGGCGTGTCCGGCAACTGGGTTTGGTGGGCTTTCTTGTTGACAGGTATGTTAACAGTATTTGTCTATGCCAAACTTTGGAGACGGTCGGAGGTAACCACCGATCTGGAGTTTTATGAATTGAGGTATGGCGGGAAAGGTGCTGCATTTTTAAGGGCCTTCCGAGCCCTTTACTTGGGTGTCTTTTTCAATGTTGTAATCATGGCCACGGTTTCTTTGGCAGCAATTAAGATCTTTGGGGTCATGCTTGGCCTTAGTTCCTGGGAAACGCTATTGATTGTTTCTGTAGTAACGGTGTTTTATAGTTCATTGGGAGGTTTGAAAGGAGTATTGCTTACAGACTTTTTTCAATTTTTCATTGCCATGGCCGGAGCTTTTGGCGCAGCTATATATATTGTAAGCTTACCCGAAATCGGAAGCTTGGATGCTTTGCTAACCCACCCAAATGTTTCAGATAAGCTAAATATCATACCTGATTTTAGCGATTGGAATTTACTTATCCCTCTATTTATTATGCCTTTGGCTATTCAGTGGTGGGCCACTTGGTACCCTGGAGCTGAGCCGGGAGGTGGAGGATACATCGCACAAAGGATGTTGTCTGCCAAAGATGAAAAGAATGCCATTGGTGCCACCTTGTTATTTAATGTTACCCATTATGCCATTCGTCCATGGCCCTGGATAATTATAGCATTGGCTTCGCTTATTATATTTCCTCAGTTGAGTGACATGCAAGCAGCCTTCCCAAATATTGAAGAAAGTAAACTGGGAGATGATTTGGCTTATTCTGCCATGCTTACCTTTCTTCCAAAAGGACTTATTGGAATTGTACTTGCTTCCCTTATTGCAGCTGTAATGTCTACACTATCTACCCACCTTAATTGGGGTTCCTCTTACGTTGTAAATGATTTTTATTCCCGGTTTGTTAAGCCGGATGCTACAGATAAGGAATTAGTTGCCGTAGGTAGAATTTCAACGGTGGGATTAATGGTACTTGCCGCGTTATTGGCAACTGTACTTTCAAATGCATTAGAGGCCTTTAATATCTTGTTACAAATTGGAGCAGGAACCGGATTAATATTTATTCTTAGGTGGTTTTGGTGGAGAATCAATGCCTATACTGAGATTTCTGCGATGATTGTATCCTTTATTGTAGCCATCTATTTTGAATCCATACACAATAAATTGGGCTTTTATCCGATTCCTGATGACATGGCCTACCTTAAATTACTACTGGGTGTTTCCATTACCACCATTACCTGGGTGGCAGTTACCTTATTGACCAAGCCTGAGGACGACGAAGTATTGCTTGCCTTCTACAAGAAGGTTAGGCCTGCATCTCATGGCTGGAAAAAACTATTGGCTAAATACCCTGATGTAAAAGAAGAATTTGGTCAATTGCCTATGGAGATTGGTTTGATGCTAATCGCTTCAATTATGGTTTATTCGGCCTTATTCGGTGTAGGTTTCTGGATTTATGGAGAAGTATTACCTGCTATTATTGCTTCTGTGATAGCGATTGCCGGTGGTGTTCTTGTGTTTAAAGGCTGGAAAAAAATGAGATAAAACATAATGAAATTATAAAATTGAAATCATGGGAAGAAAGGTAGAAAGATCTTTCTTCCCATGAATTAGTTGGAAAATCCTAATAACAGTTGGATATTTGCAGCTACCAAAATAAATCTTATGGCTAATGAAACGGCTGAAATATTAAAAAACAATAAACTAAGGGTAACGAGCTGTAGAAGAGAGGTGCTCAATACATTTCTAGTTAGAAAGATTGCCTTGTCTCACGGTGATCTCGAAGAGGCGTTAAAGGATAATTTTGATAGGGTTACCATTTATAGGACGCTAAAGACCTTTTTAGAAAATGACCTTGTTCACAAGGTCCTGGACGATACCGGTGCGGCAAAATATGCCTTGTGCAACCATGGCGCAGATGAAGCACATCATGACCATGAGCATGTCCATTTCAAGTGTGAAAAATGTGGGAATACGAGCTGTTTAGAGGATATTTCCTTGCCTAAAATCTCTTTGCCTAAGGGGTATAATCCCAAAGAAATGAGCCTCTTAATCCAAGGGACTTGTAATAAGTGCAAATAAATTAATAATGCACGGGTGTTTTATCTTTCTCATCGGAAGGCCACACAATGCCCGGGGGTAAATCAATCACAGGTGGTGTGTTGGTTTCTACACCTCCATCGCCATCATCATCATTATTTTTCCTGTTTCGTTGAATTTTTGACTTAGTTAGCGTGGCCACGAAGTAAATCAATACTACGTAGGCTATGCCACATAAAATCAAATCTATCACCAGGCTATTCATCATATTGAAGGTTTGATGTTTAAGATACAATAATAATTTGAATATATCAACATACGATCCAGTAGATTAATCCAAGATTTAACGGTGCTCTGGGTAATAAAATAGTGATCAAGCTATTTGTTTCTTGAGAATGACAAAGGCAAGAGTGTCTAAGTTGGAAATTTTAAGTAGAACTCAGGTAATTATTCTTCAACTCCTCGATTGGGAATTGCTAAAAGTATGCACCTCGCTTCTTACACCCTTGGAATTGGATCGAAAAAGTGTAAAAAAGTGAAAAGGGATACCCAATAAACTTGCTATCTAATGGATAAGGTAAGATATTTGCCCAGCAAAATGAATATTTTAAAATGATCGTAAAGACAAAGAAATATAAACTGGAAACAGGCACCTATATCAAACAAGGGTTGATGAATATTTTAAAAGAGCAATGGTGGGTAGTTTTGATCGCTATTGCCATCGCTTGCGGCTATTTTTGGATCCCTTCTTGGTGGTGGATCAGCATGGCTATCTTGGCCTATGTATTGTATTGGCTTTTTTGGGTAATACAATTTGCAGGGGTTACACAAATGGAGCAAAACAAGGTGATGTTTGAAAAGCTTTCCTATGAAATTGATAGCAGGCAGATCTTGATGAAAATCAATAGTAAGCAAGGAATGCCAATTAAATGGGAAATGGTAAAGGATGCTCAAATTAAAGATGATGCTTATATTCTTGTTTTGTCAAAAGCACAGTTTATTCATCTTCCTTTCAAGATTTTCAATACACAGAATGAAGTCAAATTTGTAGAAACAATATTGAAACGAAAAGGGTATTTGGCTTAAAGGTTCAAAACTTCGTCAAACAATAAAAAAAGGGCAGGTATAATCATTACCTGCCCTTTTTGCATTCTTTGAATAAACCTTATAGAAAGCTGTCTGCTTTTCGGTAGGCTTGGATTACTGCTTCTTCACCCTCTTTTCCTGAGCCGAAATTACCATGCTCCATGCCACACACACCTTTGTATCCTTTTTCGTAAATGTATTTGAAGACATTTTGGAAGTTGATTTCTCCCGTACCGGGCTCTTTTCTGCCCGGATTGTCACCAATTTGGATGTAGGCAATTTCATCCCAACACATTTCCATCAAGGTAATTAGGTGTCCCTCGTTTTTTTGTTGATGGTAAATATCATATAGAATCTTACAACTAGGACTGTCCACTCCTTTACAAACGAGATAGGTTTGTGGGGAGTACCTTAGGTACAGGTCCGGGTTGTCACTTAGTGGCTCAAGTACCATCGTTAAGCCATGAGGCTCTAGGATTTCAGCACCTTTTCTAAGTGCTTCTATGACATTGGCATTTTGGATGTCTAGTGGTAAATTTCTTTGAAAATTACCAGGAACTACTGTGGTCCATTTTGCATTGACCCTTTTGGCTACTTCTACGGCTTTTTTACAACCGTCAAGAAATATATCTACATGTTCCTGCTTGCCTGCGGCCAATGTATTGGCACCATTGCCTCCTTTATTCAAGACAAAAACGCCCATGGTCATCCCCAGTTTTGCCAAATGATTGCCAATTTTTTCCTGCATGGCAGGTGTCCTTTTCATCATGCCATTGTCTTCAAGGCTTCTAAAGCCTCGCTCATGCATGTAGGTTATTTGGTCTAGCAGGTCATCTCCTGCCAGATTTTTAAACATACCAAAGTGAGGTGCATAGTCCAAATTGAATGTAGCGTCTGCCTTTGGGGAGGCAGCTTGAACCGTCTGGTTAGCGCCTACACCCACCATTCCTGCTGCGGCTGTTCCTAAGGATACGTTTCGAATGAATTTTCTTCTTTCCATGGTATTAGTTACTGCAATT
>NZ_CAXBOC010000002.1:0-37413 GCF_963976465.1 uncultured Cyclobacterium sp.
TCTTCAAGGAAATAAATTGACCATTTTCCATCCCTTAAAAAAGGAGGATATCAACCTTGATGTTGATCTGCAAAAATGGAATGTCCAAAAAATTCAGACCTTATGGCGCGGGAAATTCTATTCTTTAAACCTCCAATTAAAGTCAGGCAAATGGAACAGGTTATATTCAAGATCATTTACCGGGAAAATTGCCCCTGTAATTGAATACCTTGAAAACACCTCTCCAGAAAAGAAGTCAAACTAATCTTTAATCTTCCCATTTTTGAAGCCACCTCTCAGGAGAAATGGCAATTAACTTAGCTATTAATCTCGGTTATATTCCGGGTAAAATTTCTATTAGCAAAATCAATTTTTTAAAATTTCCATAACAATGGTTTAACCGGTTATTGCTAGCTTGTGCTTACCTTTTCATTAGTTATGAAAAGAAAAAAGACCCGCGCAAAAATCTATTTTAAAGCCTACCTTTACATTATTATATCGGCCTGTCTCTTGCTCCCCTTCTACGAAAAAGGACAGTTTGAATTGATGGTAAACGAAAATCATTCTCCCCTCCTTGACTTGTTCTTTGCAGGGATTACTCATTTGGGTGATGGCGCAATAGTGATTCTTCCGATCTTAGCCATGCTTTTGGTCAAATACAGTTTTTCAATTTTTTTAGCTTGGTCCACGCTTATACACATGTTTCTGGTAACAATAGGTAAAAGGGTTCTTTTCCATGGCATGCCGAGACCTGCTGAATACTTGAAAGGTTTTGACTTTTATACGGTGCCGGGGGTTCCCATGAGCCATTGGAATACTTTCCCCTCAGGACACACCACAACTGTCTTTATGCTAACATGTGCTTTGGCCATGCTCAACCACAAGAGAAAAAATTACCAGCTGTTATTATTGGGTATCGCTATTTTAACCGGTTTTAGCAGGGTATATTTAATGCAACATTTCCTTCCGGATGTGATTGCAGGTTCTGCTCTGGGTGTTGCCTCTGCTTATGGAGGACGTTGGCTAACCATTAAGTACTTCTCAAAGAAAAAATACAGAAAAAGCCTTTTCCCAAAACGAAAAAAAGTACTTGGCCAAGTAAAATCATCACCGGTAACCAGTAAGCTATAGAAAGGCCTATAGATGAGATATCGAACATTAAATTAGGGAGCTTGGAATTTTTAATACTATGAAAGCGGTCTTGCACAAAAGCAACAAATAATTATAAAAGGCCGGAATAGATTACAACGAACTCCTTTCCGGCCTTTTAATAGCAAAAGTTAACCTTTTATTTTAAAAATTATTGGTAGACAAACTCAGTAAGAACAGCTGCATGGTCGGATGGGAACATCACAGGGTGTTTATCCACTACCTTGGAATCTACCATTTTCAATTTATTCCCTTTATAGAAAATATAGTCTATTCTAGGCCTAATATAATCACTACCATCACCTCGGTAAAAGGGCCAATAGGTAAAGCCCGGGGATTCAAGTGGGTTGGGATAAGCCTCTCTAAAACTATCGACAAAACCTGCCTTTTCCATTTCTAAGGAAACAGGCCATGCTACCTCATAACCATGATGAAGATCTTTGGTAGCAGAAGTCCAGTCCAGATGAGACTCAACATTAAAATCACCTGGCATTATTATTGGCGTTTCATCTGCAGATTGAAGGTATGGATTAATTTGCTTAAGTATTTCCACCACTTCCTTATGTCGCGTTTCACCTTCAGCAACAATAAGTTCCTTAGGGCTAAGTTTATCTTCTACCAAACTTTTTTGATAGTCTGGCAAATAATGCAGCCAAGTATCCAAAACCACTAATTCTTTATTACCGGGCAAATCCAACAATACCCCTCCAAAATTAAAAGGCCTAAAGGCTTTAATGGTATTTTTCACGGGGTATTTGCTTAAGATAGAAAGATTTGAACTTATCAGGTAAAAGTGGTACCCAAGGGCATCAGCTATCTCTTCTACAGAACCATAGGTCTCTATCAGCGTAATGATATCCGGATGATGTGATTTGATGGTTTCGATAACCCTTTCTAATCCTACCTGTTTGCCAAATCTATGTCCACCATGCCAAATATTCCAAGACATTAATTTAAAACTATCACTTAACACTGTTTGGTTTTTCTTTTGTGGATAATGTTTTTGGTAGGCCTGAACCAAAGTTTCCCTTGTTAATCCACCATTGACAATAGCAATATTGTCCAGATAACCATTAAATGCTTCCCACTGTCCCAGATAATCCCAGTTGCCTGCTGTCCCTCCAAAACCAGTTTTCAATTCACTTTGTAAATTTCCTAGACCGGGAATATTATAGATTCCTTTTTGCTCTCCATCAAAAAATAAGTAGAGATTCTCTGAAGCACGATCTATCGAGAAACCTATCTGGTGCCAATCTCCATCATTTATCTGCTGATGAGCCAAGGTGGGTTGATAAACATACTCACTTTTTCCATCACTGATATAAAGCTCCCAACCACCATAGAGCGTTGCGTTGATCATCCATCCTTTTTCTTCTTTACCTATTGCCTTTTTGTTTCCAGCAAGTATTGAACCCTGGAGGGCATTTTTCTTGGTTTTAACCCAAAATGAAACCCCAAACGAATCACGCTCTCCATATGGAAGCTTCAGACTTTCCTTGATTAGAATGGGCATCCTGAGTGATGCATCATTGGTAAGGTCAAGTGCTCTTCCCTCAAGTCCGGGTGCAAACCTTCGGACTTGGGTGTCAAAAACCACACTCGGTTTAGCCTGACTTACTTTGGTCTCGTAAAAGGGTGAGTCTTCTTCAAATTCAATTAACACATCTTGCCCATACACATGAAGCACAGCAAACAAGAATAGGCCAGTTAGGCTTAGGACCGCATTTACCTTCAAATTCATATTTTTTTCTTTCGTCTTGAACTAGATTATTTTTTGATTGTCCAATAGGGAATAATAGTTATTCTCCAGTGAACCATCCGAATACAGCTTTAATATGGCAAATCCGGGTGGTGTTTCCTGGTAATAAAAAGCATTGGAAGAGCGTTCATCTCCTTCTCCCCACCAATAGCCACTCATGGAGCCATTGCAGAAATATTTGACATCATTGTACCAAACACTGTCTAAAAGGTGCTGGTGTCCTCCAAGACAAACCTTTACCTTATCTTTGTATTTATGAAACAAAGCCTTAAGTTTCACCAGATCTCCGTGCTGGCCTCCTTCCCAAGAACCGGTTACAGATAAGATTGGGTAATGAGACATCAATAAGACAGGAGTATTGGAAGCTAATTGCTCCAATTCTTTTTTAAGCCATTGATATTGTTCTTCGTCCAATGTGGTTCCTTTGTTGTTACCATCCAGCACTATGAAATGCCATCCTCTTTTTCTAAAACTATAATACCTGTGAGGAATTCCAAGTCGCTTAACCACATAGGGAATGCCATACATTTCATCCTCTTCCTTATTTTCTACATCCCACCATGGATCATGGTTACCTATACAACTGTACATTTCAAAAGCTGAAGCACTATTTCTGAATTTATCCCATACTTCCCATTGCTGAATTACTTTCTCTCGACTTGTACCATCGTAGGATGCATCCATAATGGAGTCTCCTCCATTAAGAATAAAGTCAGGTTTATGGTCTGTAACTTCCTTGAGATAAGTTATGGCCCTTTCAGGAATGTCATTTCCAGAAGTAATGTGAACATCTGTGATATGTGCCACGGTGAGTACCGGTTTGGGCTTTCCTATAGCAACAGCAGGTGCAGCACTCGCTGCAACCACTGTTGATGTATTTCTTAAAATTTTTCTTCTATTCATCATTATTTTATTTCCAAAATTGATTTTGAACTAAATTGCTATTTAAGATTAACTGTTGTTGGGGCAAGGGACGATAATAGTAATTTGGACCAATAAATTGAGGGACATTATTCTTATTCTTTGTAAAATTAATAAAACCATGGTCTCCTTCTGACAAGTAAAAGCTCTGGGCTGATCCGTTTTCATCTTTTAAATAATACATGGACAAGTTTTTTTTTACTTCTGTAGATAATTCATCGAGTGGAGATTCCATTCCTGGAGCTTCTAAAATGGCAATGTCTTGCAGACCATCACCTGTGACATCAAATGCTCCCAATTGGGGGACATACATTCCTTGTTGGCCTCCGTCATATACTTCCCCTGCTGCCCATCTTAAGATATCCTGATATCGCAGGCCTTCACAGGCCAATTCCACCCTTCTTTCTCTTCTAATCTCCAATAATACTGCATTTCCTGCAATTTGAGGGTATCTGGAGGCAATAAGCTCATCTATTGATAACTTATCCATTTGCATGTCAGGCATCCCTGCCCTAGCTCTCAGGAGATTCACTGATTTGTTCAAATCATCTTGTGTAAGCAAGCCTAATTCCGCTTTGGCTTCAGCAAAATTCAATAGGGCTTCTGCAAACCTGAATATGGGCAAATCTGTAAAATTCAGGTTCCAGCCTAACCTTAAAGCCTCCTCGGGATAGAATTTTGCCTGCATGTACCCACCAAAATTGGGACTGGTTCTGGCTGGTTCTCCATCATCAGTTGTTTTAAAACCTGGGTAGGCTATTGTTGCCTTCATTCTTGGGTCACGATTTTCAAATACCTCTACAAAACCCTTTTTGTCCCATCCCGGAACCTTACTAAAAAAAGTACCATCTGTCATAAGGTAACTGTCAACAAGGTTTTTACTCAATGACCATTGCCAGTTGTATACTACGTGAGAATTATTTCCCACACCTAGTTTTTGGTCTGCATCTGCATAAAGAATCATTTCATGATTAGCGGATAAATCTGCACTTCTGAAAATTCCGCTGTAGTCTTCCGCCACATTTCCGGTATTGTAAATTTCCAGTGAACGGGCATCTATCAATTTCTTGGAGGCTTCCATGGATACATTTAACCAATCATTAGCTGTAGCCCCAAGGTTCAATTCCTCATGGTATTTCCTAAATGTACCTTCAAACAAAGATACTCTGCTTAATAACAGAAGTGCTGCCTCATTCGTTATTTTGGTTTTGTCACTTCCCGGTAGGATATTTGCGACAGCAAAGTTAAGGTCCTCCAATACGTTGTCCATAACATCCACTCTTGAATCTTGCGTCTTGTACAAGAGTTCTTCAGCATTGTCAGTAAGGTCAATGGTGTACCAAGGAACATCACTGTACCGTTTTACTTTTTCAAAATAATACCAAGCTCTAAAAAATCTTGCAATACCTATATAATGGTTGATTTCTGCCTGATCCCCCTGCACCCTGTCTGCACGGCTCAACATATAATTAATTCTTCTAAGATCTGACCAATCTGACCAACCTCCAATATTTCCTTCATTTAGACTCCCAATAAGCAACTGATCTGTCTCTGTACTACCAGTATAAAGCGATATATTATCAGTTCCAAGGTCTTCATAAGAGTAGCGCATTTGAGCATAGAGCCCATTGGTATATGTTTCCAAATCCGTTGCAGTATTGAAAAACTGGTCGGCAGTTATGTCCGTATGTGGATCCCTTTGCAGGAAATCATCATTACAAGCGCTAAATGTACTTCCCAGGGTTGCTACTAGGAAAAATTTATAAATAGTCTTTTTCATGATTTATTTGAATATAAACTTAAAGGGTAAAATTAACTCCTAAAGAATAAGTTCTTTGGAATGGATAAGTGGTGGTATTGCTGCTTCCTCCTGCACCTACTACTTCAGGGTCAAGTTTAGCTTTTAAATGAGAAACCTCGAAAAGGTTTTCTCCGGAAAAATAAAGCCTCAGGTTTTGAATTTTTAAACGGTCAAGCATCGCTTTAGGAAAGGTATAACCTATGGTTAGGTTTTTTAAACGTACATAGGCTGCATTCTGCAAATACCTCGTTTGAGGAATACCCAATTCAGACCTGTCTTCTGCAATGTATGATTTCACTCTAGGGAAATAGCCATCCGGCGTTTCCGGAGTCCAATGATCCAGGTTATGGGCCTGGACATTTGTCCATGGCTGAGCATAGACTCCCCAGAAATAATGGTTAGAAGCCTCGGGATACCAATCCTTTTTCCCCACACCTTGAAAAAACATTCTAAGGTCAAACCCCCTCCAGTCTGCAGACAAATCTGCACCATAGGAATACCTTGGCGTGGTATTGCCTATTTTCTTGAAATCACCATGATCTTCTAAGGTCCAGTCCCCCCTGTCGATCACCCCATCCCCATTCAGGTCAGAAAAGCGAAGGTCGCCCACATAAAACACATACCCTTGGTCATCAGAACCCACAGCAGTCTGGTCTAGTTGGTCTAATTCTGCTTCGGACTGGAAAAAACCATCATTGGTAAGACCCCAGATTTCACCGATGGTCTGCCCCTCATAATAGTCGTTAAGTAAACCCGTAGGGTTGTCGTATTTTAGAATTTCAGACTGATAATCTCCTAAATTGAATCCAACACTGTAATTTAATGGAGTACCAGCCATAGCTATTTCATCTCTCCAATCTAACCTCACTTCAAAACCCCTGGTTTCAAGGTCTCCCGCATTGATTTTCGGTTCGCTTGCACCAAGCACTGCAGGGAGGGTTTTTCCTTTGACCAACATATCCTTTGTCAACCGCGAAAAAACGTCAGCCGTAACACCCAATTTTCCATCCCAGAAACGCAAGTCTATTCCTAGGTTTTTACTTTGGACAGATTCCCATGTCAAAGAACCAGCCACTAAGCCTGCAGGAGACACAGTCTGAGGCCTTTGCCCACCAATAACCTGCCCTATTTGTCCGGAACCCATGGAAGGTATATACCCATAATCTGCTACCGATTGATTACCGAGGGTACCATAGGATGCTCTAAGCTTCAAAAAATCTAATTGTATGCTTGATTTAAGGGGTTGAAGAAACTCCTCTTCAGAAAGCACCCAAGCCATTGATGCAGAAGGGAAAAAACCGAAACGGTCTTCTTTTGGAAAACGCGATGAGCCATCGTACCTGCCATTAAACTCTACTATATAGCGGTCGTCAAAAATATAATTCATGCGATAAAAAACCCCTCTAACAGCCCAGTCTGAATAACCTTCATCTCCATTCCAATCTCCTGTTGCCAAACCTATGCTAGGTAAGTTGGTCGTAACCAAACCTCTTCTACTGGCCCAAAAATTTTCGTATATTCTGCTTTCCTGATTGAATCCTGCCAAAACTTTGAAAGCATGAACAGTATTGAACGTTTTGTCAAAATCGAGGTAAATATTATAGATAGTATGTTTGACAGCAGAGGCATTAGACTGAGCAAAATTAGGATTTGCTCCTCTGAACTGCACAGGCTGATCGGGTCCTGTTTTATAAGGTACAGCCATGTCATATGCTTTGCCATAGGAACTTATCCTCCGCAAAGTAGCATCTCCTTTCAATTGAAGAATGTCTTTTACCAAATTTGCTTTAATATCAAATTTGGTCATAATATCGTTATTGTCGGCAATATTTCTTCCGCCTTCTTGTAGCCTACCCAAAATCTCTGCTCCGGCTGAAGTCCAACTTCCATCAGGGTTCCTAGGCACATCAAGTGAATTGGTTCGGTTTACATTATGGAAAAACAACCATTCATTATAATAAGGTCTGTCATAGGTTGTATTGGCATAAGCCGTATTGTTTCCCAATGTAAGCCAATCGGTAAGCTTCATTTCCGTCTTGGCACGTAAATTTAATCGCTCATAGCTGTCGTTTCCATATTTAAGCATCCCATCTTGCCTGTAGTAACCCCCTGAAAAATAATAACTCAACTCTTTGTCTTTCTTTGACACGGAAAAGTTGGCAGAATAACTAGAACTCTTGTTTTTATAAACTTCTTTCATCCAGTTGGTCTGACCAATATACTGGTAGTAATCAGGATTGCTAGGATTCAAGATTACAGAAGGCAGGCTCGGATCCTGTGAACGTTCCAAAGCATAAGCCCTGCTTTCTTCAGGGTAAAGGTTATACAATGGCCAGGCCGCTTCGTGCTTATATTTCATTGCTTGGTAAGGATCGGTTACTATATCTGGGATATCCCCTAGCGTTCGCATACCATAAACCAAGCTCCCATTTACCTTTATTTCTGAAGAAGAAGCTCCTTTAGTAGTGATCAATACTACCCCAAAAGCTGCACGTGCACCATAAATGGCAGCAGACGAGGCATCTTTTAATACCGAAACACTTTCTATATCTGAGGGATTGATATTTGTAAGCTCTGAGGAAGTTACCGGTACGTTATCTACCAATATTAATGGGCTTCCTCCATTTAATGAGGTAAGCCCTCGAATATTAAAGGATGGACCATCTCCGGCTCTTCCGCTATTTCGTGTAATATTTAGGTTTGGAATGAGCCCTTGAAGACCTTCTCCTAAATTGGGTATTTGCCGATTTTCTAATTTTTCAGCCCCAACCATGTCTACTGCCCCACTGAGGTTTTCTTTCTTGGTTTCTCCATAACCTATTACAACAAACTCTGCTAAATCGGATGCACTTTGGCTCAGTACTATATCAAGTGGTTTGTCATTACTAACAACAATTTCCTGGGAAAGATACCCTATATAACTAACCACTATAGTGACCGGAAGATTATTGGATCTAATTTTGAAACGTCCATCTAGATCCGTGATCACTCCTTTTTCCGTGCCTTTAATTAGGATTGTTGCTCCAATGATAGGGCTTTGATCATCCTTGTCACGCACAACACCTTCAATGTCTTGATAAATTACTCTGGAAACCTCTTCGCTTTTTCTTCGGACTACTATGGTATTGTCCTTAATCTCATAGTGTAAAGGTTGATCTTTAAAACAGGCATCAAGGACATCAGTTATTGAGGCATTTTCAAAATTTATACTTCCTGGTTCGGCTATTTTTAGCACATCAGATGAATATAAAAAACTAATGCCCGTCTGAGCCTGAATATCTTTTATCACCTCAATAAGAGAGGCATTTTCTTTGTGAATACTAAGTTTTTGAGCAAATACGTTGGCAAAAACCTGTAAATAGGTTGATAAAACCAGTATTAGGGTTATCTGGCAAAACCACCTTAATTTAGCAGGCATACCTCTCCCGGTACTGCTCCTTTTGGATAGTGATCGATACATATTATACGGTCGGTTGGATTGTTTTAGCTATTGTTTTTGGTCACTCAGAGATCAAGCCTATCCATTAAAATTGGACAAGGTATCTGTAAATCCCTTTAATATCCTAATGAACAGAATTACACATTAATGGATTGGCTGTTATTGTCCTGTTTTATACCTAACAATTGCCCAGAATTATATCCTGAGCATTCAGGTTTTTATTATTCCTAATGTTTTAAATCCTGTTTAATAGAATTCACCAATTTGATCAATAGCATATGGTTTAACTAAGTAAATTATTATTTTAATTTAGGTAATGGTAACTATATTGTTCGAATCAAGCAGGTGGATTGCTTCCTTACACTCAATTCTTACTGTTACTTTTACCTCCTATATTCATTTCGTTAAATTGGGGGAAGGATAAATCTTCTTACATAGGCCTTTAATTTTATATGCGTATCAAATTATTTTACTGTAAGCTTATTAGCTGAGTTGAGGATGAAAGTCACTTCTCCTGTCAATTGCAAAAGATCCAAAACGGCTGAGATTTCTAGATCCTGAGAAATCTGACCACTGAATTTCTTTTGGTGGACTGATGAAGCAAAAGATACATCCACGCCATACCAACGCCCAATTTTTTTCATGATGTCTTCTAGATTTTCCTCCTCAAAGACAAACATTCGATCTTTCCAGCCTATAACTGAAGCAATATTCGCTGACTTTACCTTTATGGGCAAGTCAACTGAATTGCTTATAGCCTGAAAACCGGGAGTTAGCTTCACATATTGATTTGTAGTACCCACCTTAACTTCCCCCTCTATTAAGGTAGTTGCTATATAATCTTGATCCGGGTAGGCGGAAATATTAAATTCAGTTCCCAATACTTCCACACTAACTTCCGGTATACTTTCATTTTCTTTAAATACATTCACTAAAAAGGGACGCTCTATATCTTTGGCAACTTCCAGATAAACCTCACCTCGAATACTTACTTCTCGTTTCCCTTCTTCGAATTGGGAAGGAAAAATAATCTTTGAGTCAGCATTTAACCATACTTTGGTCCCATCAGCCAATTCTAGCATATACCTCCCTCCCACAGGTGTAATCAATTGGTTGAATTCAATTTTACTATTTTCTTTTTCTCCATCGGAAAAAGACATTTTGTCTTGGTGTACTTGAATGGACATGCTATTTTTATTGATAGTCATGCTATCCATTTTTCCTAGAACCATTTCTTCCCCGTCGCCTAAGATCAAAACTGCCTTATCTTCTCCCGGTTGTACATGAATGGGTCTGCTACTGGCCTGAAAACCAACATCTTCAACAGCATTTATTCCAAACCTGAAATATAAAGCGGATAGCAAAAGCCCACAAACCAAAACCGCAGCATATGGCCACCAAGTGGTAACCTTTTTTTCTTGAAGCGAATTTTGCTGAATTTTTCTTGCCACCTTATTCCAACCTGCTTCTGTATCCAAATTGTCCAGTCTATTTAAACTGCTATGCCAATCATTTCTTTTTCGGCCATGCAAAACAGCATTCTGAAATTTTTTATCTGTTGCAAATAATTGGTCAAAAAGCTTTTGCTCGGATTTTTCCAATCCATGGAGTGCTTCTTTTTTTATCAGCTCCAGATGTTTCCAATTGATTTTTTCTTGAATCAAATTTTCTACTTGTTTGTAGGTAAGACAACTTAAAAACAAAAAAGGGTGTCTCCACCCTTAATATTTTCCGAATTTAATTTTAAATTAATGTATTAAATCAGAATTTAACATAAGGATAATATAGGGATATCAACACAAAAACCATCTCAGATAAACGGGGCTTTAGAAGGGTTAAAGCTCTTTGGCGCTGTGATTTTACTGTATTTATTGATATTTGGAGTGTCTCTGCCACCTCACTATATTTTTTACCCTTGATAAATAGCTCCCGTGCTACTTTGCGACATTCCGACGGTAAATCATCTATAGCAGCATGGACTTCCGAAATTAGTTCAGCCTCAAGGATAGTATGCAATACAGGCAGGATATGCTCTTCCGGCTGGTTATCATTTTCAAAGGCCTGTTTCACCTTAGTATGTTTTAAAAAATTAAGAGATTTGGTCTTTACCGTGTGGTACAAATAGGACTTTAGGCTTTCATTGGAACTGTCACGGATTTCGGCCCTCTTGTCCCATAGTTTTACAAAAGCCTCTTGCACTATATCCTCAGCTATAGAATCCTGACCAACATAACGATTAGAAAACAATACAAGCCTTGAGTAATACGTTTCAAATATTTCCTTTAGTAATTGCTGATCCATTTCGTTTATATTTAAGGCAAAACTATTCCTAAACTTCCTAAGGGTAAAGAGAAAATCATAAGTTAACTAAAATTTAATGGAATGGACTTAAGCCTTTACATTTTACTTTCGGTTTTTCTTTAAAGATTTAAAGCTTACTTAAATGTTTTCACAAACAATTTACTGTATCCCAACTAAAATACAAAATTTTAATTAAGTCAACCTACTTAAACTAAGAGGACCTAATTTAAGATTCTACTAAACGGACTCGACTGCCAGCAATCCTTTCAAAAAAGCAATCATTTAAATCACTCTGCAGCTATTTAGCGCTTTACCTTCTCTATAAAGAAACAATCATAGGCCTCTCCCCTATTAAATAAGCTTTATTGCTTTGAATCAAACCCATTTTATAACCAACCATTCCTATTCGAAATTCATCATTAATTGTTTCCTTTCAAGTAATCGATTGACTTAAACGATGTTCACAATACTTACTAGCCTTTCCCTAGAAAACCTTCCCTTAACCTTATCAATAAATCATTTTAAACCTATTTGCTCTATTCAGGCTACCGGAAATTTTTAATATTGATAATACAAGCTTTCCAAAATATAATGAAGGCTTATAAATTATATGGAGACTATTGCCGAATGGATAGTTCTTCTTCGTAGACACGCATAATAACTGTGACTGAGCCCTCAAAAAGATCTTCTCCTTCAAATACTTTGGAAGCTTTGATCCCTATTTCCTCCAATTCATTTAGGTTTTTGTTATTGGTTATGATTAGGTCTCCGGCCTTGGGTGCATACTTAGGATCTTCAATGGATAGTATTCTTTGTTTACTATTGAAAACAAAAGCAGGATTAAATGCTCGAAAATAGTATAGCTGATTGTTATTTACCCAAAGATTATTAGATTGAAACACAGGATTTTTTGTATCAATATTAGGCAAGGCATCATAAAACAGCAGCCCGGTAAAACAGATATAACCCAAACAACCCAATAACCAGCTTTTTTCATATTTTTTATATAAACACAGGAAAAGACCAATACAGCCTAAAATTGAAGGTATAAAAAACCAAATCGATAGCCCATTTATCTCAGGTATAACATGCTTTAATTGAGGTAAAAATAAAGTCAGAGGGATAATAAATATTAACAAGCAAGCAAAGATAGAGGGAGCCTTAAATTTGCCAGGGCTAAGGTTTGCAAAATACCAGCCCACCATAAGGGCAAGAAATGGGTATACAGGAGCTGTATAATTTGGAAGTTTGGTACCAGAAACCATAAAAAACGCTATGGTAACAGTAGTAAATAGTAAAGCCAAAACTATTATGACCGGAGGTTTCCGTGACTTAAAGACTTTAATTATAGCAGGTATTAAAGCAGCAATCCCCGGTATAAACCCTACTGCTACAAAAATAAGTGTGAGCAATGCCCCACCACCATGCCCTTCCATGGCTGAAGAAAACCGGTTAAGATTATGGTGAAAGATAAATTCTTTTAACCAAACCCCTTTGGTTTGGATGGAAATAAGGACATACCATGGAAGAGAAATGATACAATAAATTAGAAGAGCCTTAAAATTCACCACTTGCTTTATATGAAACCCTATTGGTCTTTTGTCCAATACCATATAAAAGAATACAGTCAACCCAATCAAAACTACTGCAACAGGCCCCTTACTCAAAGTGGCAAAAGCCAAAAACAAAGCTGCTGCATATAAGTAATATCTGGTTTTAAATAGCGTGCTGACATACCTTTCATAGCTGATAATTGTCAAAAAAAGGAAAGTGATTAAAAATGGATCAGGAACTGCCAGGTGAAATTGCAATTGCCAATGAATGGAAGACAACAAGGCTAAACCTGCATAAAAGGCTGCCTTTCTACCAAAAAGCTTGTTTGAATAAAAGTATATAAGTACAAAACATATAAATCCTGCCATGGCAGAAAAAAACCGAGCACCTATAGCGTTTATTCCAAAGATTTCATACCCAATAATAAAAAGGTGGTAATGTAGTGGCGGCTTATCATACCTTGGTAAGCCATTGAAAGTAGGCAGAACCCACTCCCGGTTTTGATACATTTCCATAGCTGCAGCAGCATTTTTGGCTTCATCCAAAATGTAAATACTATATGCTTCAATACCCATGAAATGAACAAACAGGCCGGTAAGAATAAAAAGGTATGGAAACCATTTTTGCTCATAAAAATTCATACCTACAAAGAAAACAGGACCTCTTTTAACGGTACCAAACAAAATATTATCCTAATGTTAAATTATTGTATAAAAGGGAGGAGAATACTTTAAAGGAATAGGATTAGTAAAACCCTATGGCTACTAACCTTACCAGTACAACCAAAAACAGCTAAATATATTTTTGTATTGGGTAAATTTAGAATAACAACCTTGATTATCTTAAGTTTCTAGAAAAACCTAAATATTTAGACCTGTAAAATGGTAAATACGGTTCTTTATTCTAAAAAATTAGGTCTACTCTCTTTATTTTATCAAAAAACTTGCAAGATTTAATTTAACCCCTTATATTAAACTAATTAATTAATATTTATAAAGTGTTAATGCCTATGTCTTTACGTATTGTTTTTATTTGCTTCCTTTTAACTGGTTGTTTTGGGAATTTTAAAACCGGAGAACAACTCTATAACAGTGGTGATTATAAAAAAGCTATCGACGAATTCAATAAGGTACTCTTTGTAAGCATTACAGACCTCAAATCCCTACACCTTAGGGCACGTTCTTATGAAGAGTTAGGTGAATTGAAAAAAGCAGAAGCTGATTACAGAAAAATTTTAGCCTTAGATCCGGAATATGCCTATGCTTATACCGGCATTGCAAAGCTCGCATGGGATAAAGGACGTTTTGTTGAAGCAGAGAACAATCTATTGAAGGCCGCAATGCTCGCCCCTGAGGACTATGATGTTTTGCTATTTTTATCAAGAGCCATGATAAAGAACGGTCGCCATAAAAGTGCTGTTGAATTCCTGGACTTGGCCATCAAGCTGAAACCTGAGGAGGCAACGCCACACTATTATAAAGGTATTGCCCAAGCACATGACGGTGACGGACTAGGGCTGATCGTTTCACTTAACGAATACATTAACCTGGAACCCAACAATATCAGCGCTTATTATAACCGAGGTTTTGGTTTAATGACATTTGGTTATTATGCCTGGGCCGTTGAAGATTTTGACAAAGTGCTGGAACTGGCACCCAAACACTATGACGCATTGGCTAGAAGGGCCATTTGCATGATGAAAAAAAATCCTAGGCAAGCCTGTTTTGATTTGGAAACTGCAGCCATGAATGGAAATGAATTTGCCAAGCAACACCAAGGAGATTGTAAAGCTTACAATTGATCAATTCAGGACTAAAGGTTTTTCAATCCTATATTTCCAGAGCAACACAATTTAACCAAATCAGGAAATGTGCCAATTTTACAAAAAATTTTCAAAATAAATTAGTTTATTATAATATAAAACCATTACCTTTATGCCATCCAAAATATAGTTTGGTGCAATAAATAAGCAAGTGCACTGCAAAAGGCAGTGAGCAGTATACGTAAAAGTAGTATTTTCCTCTAAGAATTTCTCCCAACGTTTCCGATAGTTCATTAAATCAGAGCTATTCCCTCAACATTTTCTTTTTTATTGAATTAAGTATTATTTAATTCTTTTGTTATAAATAAACATCGAAAAAAATCAGCAGGATCTGATCATTTTGTTACCCTTAGATTAAGTGTACCGGAATTTTTAAAAGCAATCGTGTAAGCAATCGAGCTTTAAGGTTTAATCGTATTAAAGTCATTGTTTAAGCATCAATATTTGTAATAACATAGGTCAAAACTCTATTTATAAAATTTAAGAATCAAAGTATCCATTTATTGCAATACTTTGCGTAAAAAATACAAGACCACTCTCCACAAATAAAAATTATTTTATCAATACAATACACAATACTAATGCAAGAAGGAATAGTAAAGTTTTTCAATACAGAAAAAGGTTATGGATTCATTACCTCAAAAGATTCAGGCAAAGATATCTTTGTCCACAACAGTGGTTTAATCCATGAAATCATGGAAAACGACGAAGTATCATATGATACTGAAGAAGGAAAAAAAGGACTTAACGCGGTCAATGTAGAGCGCATAGATTAATAACAACAACACTACAATTAAAACGAATAAAACAATGCAAGAAGGAACAGTAAAATTTTTCAACGAAGAAAAGGGATACGGATTTATTACACCTAGTGATTCAGGTAAAGACATTTTCGTACACAATAGTGGTTTGATCGATGAGATCAGAGAAAATGACAAAGTATCTTACGAAGAAGAGCAAGGTCGTAAAGGTCTTAACGCTGTAAACGTTGAGGTAATAGGTTAATAAAACCAATCCTAGAAAAATTAAGAAGTGGTCACAAAATGATCACTTTTTTTGTACCCTACCTAATTTACCTAAATCATTCGGTAATTAATTTGAGCTATATCAGACTTGCAGAGGCCACTATATAATAGCCTCAATTTAAGCAATCCAATGCTTCTTTGCATTTCATACATGCAGCATGGCTAAAGTTGTCGCAATCACCCCTAACTGTGTCGGATGAACACTGCACAATTAAAATTATTTTTTCTGAAATTAGATTTACACTAAAAATTATTATTCTATGCCACAAGAACTATGGTTAAATCTACCGGTTAAGGATCTTAATAAAACAAAAGCATTTTTTTCTGAGCTTGGTTTTGAAAAGCTAAGGGATGCCCCCGAGATGGTCGGGTTTAAAATTGGTGGTGTATCCGTTTTAATGGTTACAGAAACTCGGTTTGAAAAATTTGCACTGAATAAGGTTACAGATACTTTAAAAGGCAATGAGTTACTTATATCCATAGGAGCCCCAAGTAAAGAATATGTAAATACCATGGCTGCAAAGGTGGAAGCAGTTGGTGGTACTGTATTTTCTAGGCCCGCAAAAATACAAGGTTGGATGTATGGTTTTGCGTTTTCGGACTTGGATGGACATCGCTGGAATTATCTTTATATGGACTTCGATAAAATGAACCAGTAATTTCCAATGCTTAAAATTTAAGAAATAATGACAAAATTGACCAACGCCCCGGATTGTGGGAACTCCCCGAAAAAGAAGTTTCTTAAAACTTTCAATGAATCTTTTGCAAACGGAGACGCAACTTTTATATGTTCACATGTCAGTGAAGACATAGTGTGGAAAATCCATGGAGACAAATCTATCAAAGGCAAGCAAAACTTTAATAAAGAAATCCACTCCATGAAACATAATATTGCAGATGAATTAATCATTCATTCCATCATCTCACACGGAAAGGAAGCCTCAGTCAATGGTGAAATTAAAATGGGAAATTCGATGTATGCTTTTTGTGATGTCTATCGGTTTACCTCAGCTGCTAGTACACAAATTAATGAAATTCAATCTTATGTTATTCAAACTGCTCGTTAAACGAACAACCTCAGTAAAACTTCTTTAATTAGTCAATTCCAATAAACCTTTAATCTAATAAGAGTCCATCACTTTTTAGGACATTGGCCTTTAGTAAGCTCAATAGTGAAACAGGCTTTTCGCTAATGCCATTGGTTCCTTACTCTTGACTAAAACCTATTATCGGTAGGCTTAGTGAGAAATTTGAGTAGAGGAAGTCGTGGGAACCTCCTAGAAGATGAGTCTGCTTCACCATTTTCTAGCTCAAAAAGCCCCAGGGAGGGTTAGCTATGACGATTTAGTCGTTTATAAAGACAATTTAAATTGAGTTGGCTTTATTGTTAAGCAAGATAGCGCCTTTCAATATACCCACAATAGCAAATTTATAATGGCTTATTTTCACTTTCTTTAACAATAATTGTAGTTCAAATTTTTTGACTAGCCGGAGAATATTCCGTATTAAATTCTACTTTTGTATTCTCAAATATGAAAAGCAGTAAACTAGTCATAATACCTACATTCAACGAAAAGGAGAATATACAAGACATGATTGTCGAGGTCATGGCATTGCCTGAAAGTTTCGACTTGTTGGTGATCGATGACAACTCTCCGGACGGCACAGGTGAATTGGTAAAACAAATGCAGGAGACCTATCCTCAACGGCTTTCTCTGATCGTAAGAAAAGGAAAGTTAGGATTGGGAACTGCCTACCTGGAAGGTTTTGCTTATGCCTTAAAAGAAGGTTATGAGTATATTTTTGAAATGGACGCTGATTTTTCGCACAATCCACAGGATCTTAGTGTGTTGTATACGGCCGCTGTCACCGGCAACCACGACATGGTAATAGGTTCCAGGTATGTTTCCGGTGTAAATGTGGTCAACTGGCCCATGGGCAGGGTATTAATGTCCTTTTTTGCCAGCAAATATGTACAGTTAATCACAGGAATCCCCATCAAAGACACCACAGCAGGATTTGTTTGTTACCATAGAAAAGTTTTGGAAGCCATTCAACTGGACAAGGTGAAATTCATAGGTTACGCTTTCCAAATAGAAATGAAATTTACTACCTGGAAGATGGGTTTTAAAATTTTGGAAGTGCCAATAATTTTCACAGACCGCACCAGAGGCACATCCAAAATGTCTAAACATATCTTTAGAGAGGCCATTTTAGGCGTAATCTACATGAAAGTAAAAAGCATTTTTGTGAAACCTAAGCCGGTTAATCAAATTTAATCGATTTGATAGGGTTTACATTACTAATAATTATGGCCGGAATAAACAGTACAAGGGTAGTAATTATCAAAATCAACAAATTTAAGCCAAGGATTATCGGCCAGTCCCAAACTATAGGAACATAACTCATGTAATAATTTTCTGCATTGAGTTTGAAAAGATGGGTTGTTTGCTGCAACAAACCAAAACCTAGCCCAATCAAGTTGCCCAGCAACATTCCCCTACCAATTATCCGTATGCCGTTCCATATGAAAATATTTCTGATTTGGCGATTACTGCTACCCATGGCTTTAAGTAAGCCTATCATGGAGGTTCGTTCCATGATCAAGATAAAGAGGATGGACACCATATTAAAGGAAGCAACAAACAGTATCAAGGCTAAAAAAACGTAAACATTGTTATTCAGTAATTCCAACCAATCGAAAATCTGTATAAACCTGTCTGTAACCTTGGTTAATCTAAGGTCATAATCAATGCTTTCATACAATTCATCCTCATAAGCATCAATATTTTCCGGATCATTAATAAAGACCTCAAATCCTCCTACTTTATCTTCATCCCAATCATTGAGCACCTGAATTACACGTACATCTCCTAGTACAAACTTGTCGTCAAAATCTTCCAGAAAAGTCTCATATAATCCCACTACTTCTAACCTTCTAAACCTGGGGGGATCCTGAACAAAATACATGGTGACCTTACTTCCAATATCCAAAAGCATTTTCCTCGCAATTTTGGTACTGACCACAATTTCATTTGAGGACCGCCCATTTTCCGGAAATTGGATAAACCGTCCTTTGACTATAGATGGTTTGAAGGCCAAGCTATCAAAATCCCTACCTACCCCTTTCATCATGATACCTTCCACTTCCTCTTCACCTTTGATAAGGGCCGGTTTATTGGCAAATACCTGCACATGACGGATATAATCACTTTCCTTATAATTCGTATAAAAGTCACTTGTAGTACTTGTGGGCGAATCCTCTAAGGACTGGCTCATCACAAAGCGGTTGACTTGAAAATGACCGGTAAAGGAAAATACTTTATTGGAAATCACTGATTGAAAGCCTCCCAAAATTAAAAAGGAAATAATCATAATAGACAAGCCAAGCGCAATACTGGCTACAGCGATTCTGTGGATGGTTCCGGTGAAACCTCCCGTCTTTTTAAAACTGATTCTTTTTGCAATGAAGTAGGAAAGGTTCAATGAAGTCGTTTATTTTGTTAACTGAAACGCAAATTAACATGAAGCAGACTAAATTAATACTTATCCTCGCTTTTTTGTTTGGCAATATGACTTTTTGTAAGAGTAAGCCGGACAATGACAGCTCTTCAATAAAAATTTTAGCTCCATCAGAGGAAGAAAAAGCGGAAATTCTTCCCGGTGCCGATCGTCCGGAGGTATATTTGCCAAAGCTAAGAGGTAAAAAAGTAGCTCTCGCAGTCAATCAGACTAGTATTTTACCCTCAAAAGGCAATATGCACCTTGTAGATTTCCTGCTTGGACAAGGAATCGAGATAAAAAAGGTTTTTGTTCCTGAACATGGTTTCAGAGGAAAAGCTGATGCAGGTGAAAAAGTTGACAATTCTATTGATTCGGAAACCGGCATTCCGCTTGTTTCCTTATATGGAAGTTCAAAAAAACCTTCAGAAGAGGCTTTAGCAGATGTGGACATCGTTATTTTTGATATTCAAGATGTAGGCATTCGCTTTTATACTTTCATCAGTACCTTACATTATTTAATGGAGGCCTGTGCAGAGCAGGATAAAAAACTGATGATTTTTGATCGCCCCAACCCCAATGGAGACTATGTGGATGGTCCAGTTCTGGAAAAGGGCTACGAAAGCTTTGTAGGTATGCACCCAATTCCAATTGTTCATGGGCTAACCGTAGGAGAATTGGCTCAAATGATTAACGGAGAGGGATGGTTAAAAGGGGCAGTAAAAGCACCAATTGAGGTCATACCTGTTGCCAATTGGGAACACAAAGATCATTATTCCTTACCTGTTAAACCTTCCCCAAATTTACCAAATGACCTTGCCATTAGGCTGTACCCTTCTCTGTGCTTTTTTGAAGGAACAGATATAAGCTTGGGTAGAGGAACAATGTTTCCCTTTCAGGTTTATGGATATCCGGACCCTAAATTTGGTGATTTCACCTTTACGCCTGTAAGCATTGATGGCATGTCAAAATATCCACCACAGCAAGACAAGCTATGCTATGGCAAAGATTTAAGAGATGAACCCCTTTCCCACCAATTTACCCTTTCATATTTATTGGATGCATACCGAATTGCAGATAAAGGAGCCTCATTCTTCAATGCCTTTTTTGACAAACTAGCAGGTTCAGACCGGTTAAGAAAATCCATAATTGCCGGAGAATCGGAGGAGAGTATCAGGTCTTCCTGGCAAAAGGAACTCGATGCCTATAAAACAAAAAGAAAGCTTTATCTGATCTATAAATAAGCATATGGAAAAGAAAGACATGAAAATCATTTTCATGGGCACGCCTGAATTTGCGGTAGCTCCATTGGAAGCATTGATTCAAGACAATTGGAATATAGTGGCTGTGATCACCGCCCAGGACAAATTACAAGGAAGAGGCCGAAAGCCAAAAAGTTCAGCAGTTAAAGAATGTGCTGCCAAACATGGGATCCCGGTTCTTCAACCGGCAAATTTAAAACATCCTGATTTTATTGAGACATTAAAATCCTATAAAGCTGATTTGCAAATAGTGGTTGCATTTAGAATGCTTCCAGAGGTGGTATGGTCCATGCCTCCCTTGGGTACATTCAATTTACACGCTTCACTTCTACCCGATTACAGAGGAGCTGCTCCCATCAATTGGGCCATTATCAATGGAGAGACCAAGACCGGGGTGACTACCTTTTTCCTTAAACATGAGATTGATACCGGTAGCATATTATTTCAGAAAGAAGTTTCTATTCTGCCAGAAGACAATTTGGGAGATCTGTATGAAAAACTAATGCTTGAAGGGTCAAAGCTAGTGGTCAAAACCATAGATGCTATTTCCAAAGGAGATATTACCCCTCAGGATCAGGATGAGAGCAAGGCACTCAACCATGCACCAAAGATTTATAAAGAAACAGGGAAAATAGACTGGAATAAATCTGCCGTTTCCATAAACAATCTTATCCGTGGTCTCTCGCCCTACCCTGCTGCATGGTGTGAAATTAACAACAAAAGCTGTAAAATATTTAAGGCCGAAGTAGTGGCCGACAGCAGTCCCAATGCCCAACCAGGCACCATCAAAACAGACCATAAAAGTTATGTTCACTTCCAAACTGGAGAAGGTGCCTTGTCTATACTCGAATTACAATTGGAAGGGAAGAGAAAGATGGAAATAGGCGACTTTTTGAGAGGAAACACCCTTAATATTTAGCCATTTATGGTATCCTCAAAGGACATGAAACAGCAAGTTTTAGGTTCGCCATGCATTGGGTGATTGATAGAAAAAAATATAATTCAGCCTAAAGCCTGTAAAAATTCAAGCTTAGGCACAATGAAAAAAAATCAAAAAGATTGTAAGCAGATTAAACCATTTGATTAAATTATAGTCTAAAGAATGAATGGAGCCAAAAAACGATGCAGCACTTCTAGAATTGATTAATTCCCCTAAAACCCGTGAAAAAGGTTTTCGTATTTTGGTGGAAACTTATCAAAGAAATGTTTATGGAATCGTAAGAAAAATGGTTATTATTCATGATGATGCCAATGATGTGGTTCAGAACACTTTTATCAAGGCCTTTAAAAACATTGACAAATTCAACCAACAATCCACTTTATTTACCTGGATTTATAGGATTGCCGTAAATGAAAGTCTGAACTTTATTGAAAAGAAAAAAAGGAAGATGTCTACACCCATAGAGGAATACCATGAAAAGATGGAGAACTACGTGGATCAATCCCCACTGGTAGATGGGAATGAGATAGAGAAAAAACTTCAGAAAGCCATTCTAAAATTACCTACCAAGCAACGTTTGATATTTAACCTAAGGTATTTTGATGAATTGCCTTATGAAGAAATGAGTAAAATCACTGAAACCAGTGTAGGAAGTCTAAAGGCGGGATACCACCATGCTGTCAAAAAGATTGAAGAATATCTAAGCAATGATTAAACCATTGGCTAAACAAATTGTCTAACAATCGTATGGAAAATTTCTCTAAAAGAAACATATTCAAGGTTCCGGAAAATTACTTTGAGCAACTTCCGGATCAAATCCTTGAAAAAAAGAAACCCAAGGCCTTGCACTATTACCTAAGTGGTATGGCGGCTGCAGCGGTTGTTGTCATTGGTTTTTTCATTTTTCAAGGAAATGAGACGATAACTACTTCTAATAATTACCAGGTAGACCTAAATGAAGAAGTAGAATATTATATCGAGTCCGGGGTATGGAATGTGGAAGATGTGCTTTCGTTAGCCGACAATCCAAACGAGTTGCTTGATAATATTACAGAAGAAGAGTGGAGCAATCAGACTTGGGTGGATGAAGGTTTATTAGAGAATGAAATATTTTATTGATATGAAAAAGCTATTAATTGTCTTCTTATTAACAAGTTTATCTTTTGTTGGCTATGGCCAAAGAAACAATCAAGTGGACAAAGAAAAATTAGAAGCGGCGAGAGTGGCCTTCATAACCAACCGGCTTTCATTAAGCCCAGATCAAGCTGCAAAATTTTGGCCTTTGTACAATGAGTTCCAGGAAAAAAGAAATGCAGCGATGCGAGAAATGCGTCAAATCTCAAGGAAAGGTGAAGAAGAAATAACCAATGAACAAGCAGAGGAATTGATAGAAAAAAGGTTTAAGCTTCAAGAAAACTTATTGCTTGCAGAGAAAAATTTCACAAAGGAAATTGCCTCAAGCCTAAGCCCTATTCATGCCTTAAAACTCGATGAAATCAACCGAGATTTTACAAGGCATATTTATAGAATTCATCGCAAACAACGAGAATCCAAACCGGAAAACAACAATAATTAGGCAAACTTTGAAAAAGAGCATGCCAATGGGTAAATAGTTGATTTTTGATTTAAGTAGTGCAAAAAGACAAAAAATACAATTTTGTATTGGACTGTTAGTGTTACAGTTTTTCGAATTTTTAAAGTTTATTGCTTTAACTTTTTCATCAAAAACTTAAAACATTTCATTGTAAATCTTTTGGAAAAATTCCTGATAAAGGATATAATATTGTCTACCATCAAAGTAAAATTGTCCATCTTTTAAGCATATTTTTCGTTTATTTGTAGCATGCAGCAGCAAGCTATATCACTTCTTTCCCTAAACGAGCTGATCAAAAGAACATTAGACAGTAACCTGTCTCCTACCTATTGGGTAATAGCAGAAATAGGAGAATTAAGGGCCGGAGTAAGAGGTCATGCTTACTTGGATTTGATAGAAAAAGTCGATGGAAATATATTGGCTAAAATCCGGGGCAATATATGGTCCTATACCTACCAATCTATTTCTAGGAAATTTGAAAGTGTTACCGGGACTTCTCTTCAAGGGGGAATGAACATCATGGCCTTGGTGACTGTTCAATTCCACGAATTGTATGGAATTAGCTTGGTAATCAAAGACGTGGATCCCAACTTCACCTTGGGCGAAAGGGCCAGAAAAAGGCAAGAAATCATTGGCCGGCTCACCAATGAAGGCCTTATGGACCTCAACAAGCAATATGCCTTGCCTGTGGTCAGTCAAAAAATTGCCATAATAAGTTCTGTAACGGCTGCAGGCTATGGGGATTTTATCAACCAGTTGGATCAAAATTCCCAAGAATATAAAGTTCATTACCGCTTATTTCAAGCTGCCATGCAAGGCAAAGATGCGGTTCCTGAAATTATTGCAGCCATTCATCAAATTGAAGCGGCACTGATCGATAAAAAATTTGACCTCTTGGTCATTATTAGAGGTGGAGGTGCTCAAACAGATCTGGACTGTTTTGATGATTATGAACTTGCCAAAACCATAGCCAATTCAAGTTTACCCATCATTACAGGGATAGGGCATGAAAGAGATGAATCCATTGCTGACCTTGTAGCCCATACCAAGTTAAAAACACCTACCGCTGTAGCTAGTTTTATATTATCCGGTTTTAGAGAATTCGAGGACCGCTTGCACAGAAACCTAGTAGGTATAGAAAGAAATGTGCTGGCCAGACTAAAAGCTGAAGAATCAGGGTTGGCAGATAAAACACATATTCTGTTTAATATATTTCAAAATAAATTAAACAAAAATAATTTATTATTGGATAGATACGCCCAGCAAGCAAAAAGAAGTGCCTTATATAAAATAGACAAAGAGCAGATTAAGAACGATCATCTGGCACAGAACTTACATAAAATAGTAGATAGGAAGTTAAATAAATCCGAAGAACGGATTGAGCAAATAGGGAAAACCATTGACCGACTTAATCCGGAAACCCTTTTACTAAGAGGGTACACTAAAACCGAGAAAAATGGGCTTCCTATCCATGGGCAAGACTTAGCAAAAGGTGATGAGTTGGTTACTTTTACAAAATTGACAAAAATAACTTCTGTTATTAATAAATTAGAAAAAAATGAAAAATAAGAAGGATAACTTAAGCTATGATGAGGCCATTTCAAGGTTAGAAAATTTGGTCAATCAGCTTGAGGATGGTGAGCAGAGGATGGATGACTTAACAAAGATGGTTAAGGAGGCCAGTGATTTGGTTAAAGTTTGCAAACAAAAATTAAAGATGACTGCCGAAGAAATCAAAAAGGCATTTGATGAAGAGTAGGAATTGATCGCTTTAAAGAAGCCATCCCGTACAAATTCCATCTTTTATTTATGGTCATAGGCATCATTTTATAATCAAAAACAGTACATTTGAAGGTAGGAATTGTGATCATTTTTTAAATGAAAAAAGTAAGTATACAAGAGGCAGAGAAACAAATTGATGCGTTGACCAAGGAGATCAACCATTACAATCACCTTTATTATCAGGAAGACAATTCCGAAATTAGTGATTTTGAATTTGATAAATTACTGAATAAGCTTATTGAGCTAGAAACTGATTATCCCGAATTAAAAAAAGCGGACAGTCCCAGCCAACGTGTCGGTGGCACAATCACCAAAAATTTTGAAACTGCAGAACACGCTGTTAAAATGCTTTCTCTCGGCAATACTTATTCCAAGGAAGAATTGGTAGCTTTTGACGAGAGGGTATTCAAGGGGCTCGAACATAGAAATTACAATTACTTTTGTGAACTGAAATTTGATGGGGTAGCCATAAGTTTGGTATATGAAAAGGGTGAATTAGTAAGGGCTGTCACCAGAGGAGATGGCTATAAGGGGGATGTAGTAACAGAGAATGTCAAAACCATCCGTAGCATACCCTTGTATATTCAAGACAGAGAAAACTTACCTGAGAAGTTTGAAGCCCGAGGAGAAATATTCTTATCCAAGCAAGGTTTTGAGAAGATTAATGCAGAAAGATTAAAAAACGGTGAAAGTTTACTGGCCAATCCAAGAAACACCGCCTCCGGCACCTTAAAAATGCAAGACTCAGCTGTGGTTGCAAAACGAAGGCTAGATTGCTACCTGTATCAATTGATAGCAGACGATGTTGATATAGCGCAACATGGAGGGTCAATTCAACAACTTGAAGAATGGGGTTTTCATGTCTCTCCCACCTATAAAAACTGTCAAAACCTTGAAGAGGTTTTTGAATATATTGAGAAATGGAGAGAGAAACGGCATGATTTGTCTGTTGAAACAGATGGTGTTGTAATAAAGGTAAATGATTATCGACAGCAAGAAGAATTGGGTTTTACAGCGAAGGTACCTAAATGGGCCATTGCTTATAAATACCAAGCAGAAAGTGCAGAAGCCACCCTCCTTTCTATTCAATATCAAGTCGGAAGAACAGGTGCTATCACACCTGTTGCCAACCTTTCCCCGGTCCAATTGGCCGGAACTACGGTCAAAAGAGCTTCCTTACACAATGCCAATGAAATCGAAAGGTTGGATTTACATGAAGGAGACACTGTACATGTGGAAAAAGGGGGAGAAATAATTCCTAAAATCACCGGCGTTGTAAAAGCACGAAGGATAGAAGGAAGTCAACCTATCGAATACATTAGGGAGTGTCCGGAATGTGGCACTACCTTAGAAAGGAATGAGGGAGAAGCCAAGCATTTCTGTCCTAATGACGAAGCATGCCCTCCTCAGGTATTGGGAAGATTAGAACACTTTGTTTCCAAGCGAGCCATGGACATTGACTCCTTAGGAACAGAAAGGCTTCGAGCACTGATACAGCAAGAGTATGTACAAGACCTCGCTGATCTATATTTCTTGCCTGAAAAAAGAGAGGCACTCCTTGGTCTAGAAATCACCGATGAACAATATTCAAAAAATAGCGAAGGGTATTTATATGTAAGTCTTAAAAAAGGTTTGTATGCCTTGACCCAACAGTTAACCCTAAAGGAAATTGATGAGTTTATCGCAGAGAATGAGCAATTGAGCCTCAATCAAAAAGTCAATGATTTCAAGGCGTTTATCACGCATCGCGGAAAAAAAAGCAAGCAAAACGGACAAGCTATAGATAAGCTTTCTGTTCTAATAGATCAGGGCCATTTTGACCTTGTTGAGGATTTTGTACCAGTGGCCTATGTATTGGCAATATTGATTGGGAAAGAAGACAGCATCGAAGAACTAAAAGTGCTTACAAAAAATAAGAGCAGTGTCCATGAAATCGTCATTCACGACCAAATAGGCCTGTTTGAAAAGCATGTCGATGCCATCAATAAGTTAAAGGGCAATTCCTTTCAAGAAGGGGTCATAAAAAACATGTTGGAAGGTATAGCTCAATCCATAAAACAGCCTTTTCCAAAAGTTTTATTTGGCTTGGGTATTAGAAATATTGGTGAAAATACCGCGATATTATTGGCCAAACATTTTCAAAATATTGATAATTTAGAGAAGGCAAGTTCTGAGGAGTTACTAGCCATCAATGGTGTTGGAGAAACTTTGGTAACTAGTATTCAATTATTTTTCGCAAAGGAGAAAAATAAATCAATCATCAAGAAGTTAAAAGAAAAAGGCTTACAATTCCAACTTTCTTCAGAAGAAACCCAACTTGAAAGCACCATATTGGAAGGTAAAAAAATACTGGCTTCGGGTCGTTTAATTCATTTTAAAAGAGATGAAATCATTGATTTTATCGCTTCACATGGCGGAACCTACTCCAAGTCGGTTTCCAAAAACCTGGATTTTATAATTGAAGGCGAGGACATGGGGCCCAGTAAAAAAGAAAAGGCCGAGAAATTAAATATTCCGTTAATTTCAGAGGAATCATTTATAAAAATGTGTACAACAAATAAAGAAATAAAATAAAAACAGATGAAATGGATAAGGGAATATTACCTAAAAAGCACTTTGGAAAAGCCAAAGAAGAAACCTACCCAAAAATCCATCTTATTGAATACAGAGAATATAAAGACCATATCCATAATAGCCAATAATAAGGATGAAATAGAGGCCATCACTGAGGTAATTCATTCCGACTTGGATGAAAACATAAGGGTAATAGGAAATTATTATGATGAGAAATCAATAGATGAACAGGCTTTTTCTTATAAAGATTTTACTTTATTTGGTAAACCTAGAGAAAAACTAAATCAATTGCTTTCCCTTAAACCAGATTTGATTATTTTTACCCCTGAAAAGCTGAATTACTTTACCTTATTTTTACTACAATTACAATCGGCATCTTATAGTATGGGGTTTTATAATGAGGAAACGAAGCCCTATTTGGACTTGATGTTGAACAATAAAGAAAAAGATATTCAATCAGGAACCGCACTGTTGATAAAATATTTAAAGCAGATCAATTAAAATGAAAAAGTTTACAGGTACCGGAGTAGCCTTAGTCACTCCCTTTAAAGCAGATGGAGCTATTGATTACCCTGCTTTGGAGAGAGTTATTGAGCATGTTATTCTGGGGAATGTTGATTATTTGGTGGTACAAGGTACCACAGGAGAATCAGCTACACTTTCAGAGGAGGAAAAAATGGAGGTTTTGGCCTTCACAAAGAAAATCAATCGCTCTAGGGTCCCTATTGTCTATGGTCTTGGAGGAAACAATACCGCTGCACTTTTGGCGGCTATGGATACCATTGATTTTTCTGAGGTTGAGGCGGTGCTTTCAGTAAGCCCCTACTATAATAAACCCAGCCAAGCAGGTATCATTGCCCATTATGAGGCCCTGGCGGATAAGTGTCCCGTTCCCATCATTTTATACAATGTCCCGGGAAGAACAATGTCCAATCTAAGTGCCGCAACCACTTTAAAGTTGGCCCAACATAAAAACATTATTGGGGTTAAAGAAGCCAGTGGTAATTTAGAGCAATGCATGCGTATTGTCAACGCTAAACCGGATAATTTTCTATTGATCTCAGGAGATGACATGAATACCACCCCTATGAGAAGTATCGGTGCGGAAGGTGTAATATCGGTAATGGCCAATGCATACCCTGAAATTATGGGTGCCATTATCCACGGAAATTGTGAATATTCTAAAAAAGGGTCTTTCAGTCTTTTGGATATTAATCCACTTATGTATGAAGAAAGCAATCCTGTTGGTGTAAAATGTCTAATGGAACATTTAGGCATTTGTGAAAGTCATGTCAGGCTTCCATTACAAAAGGCTTCCAATGATTTAAGAAGCAGAATTATCGCTGCAGCAGACCGTATCAATACCAATCAATTTTACTCTCCCCATCTAGAGTAGAATATATATACAAAAAAAGGGGGACTTGTTTTTAAATAAGTCCCCCTTTTTTTATGTTACTTAACTCAAGAATTTTTGATATCCTGAACTTCTTTCCTGATATCCTGAGCCATATTTTTTAAATCTTGCATGCCTTTTCTTACCCTTGTTCCTGCGGCTTGATTTTTCTTATCGTAGAATTTGTCAAAATCAGCTTCAAGAGACATTATAAGATCTTTGATTTCATTAAATCTGTTCATAATTAAAAGTTTATTTAGGTTAATGATGAAATTGTTTTTTATTCAATATAGGTAAATAGTTTATTAATATACAGTATTGGCCCTTTTTTCTAAATTTATTCACCAAAAGAAGTCGCCAACTCTGTATTTTTATAATAACCACTACTTAATTTTTCTTTAATTGCCTCAAATGCAGCAATTGTTTCTTCCACATCTGCTAAACTATGTACCGCAGTAGGGATTAAACGCAATATAATCATTCCTTTTGGAACAACAGGATAAATCACAACGGAACAAAAGATATTATAGTTTTCACGCAAATCTTTGCTTAATGTAGCCGCTTCACCTACAGTACCGTTCAATACTACCGGGGTTACTGGTGAATTGGTAGTACCGATACTGAACCCTTTTTCTTTCAAACCATTCTGAAGCGCATTCACGATCTTCCAAAGGTTATTTTTAAATTCAGGTCGACTTCTAATTAAATCCAGTCGCTTCAAAGCTCCTTCTACCATGATAAGCGGTAGCGCTTTGGCAAATATTTGAGAACGCATATTGTATTTCAAATAATGAATTACTTTCGCATCACCTGCAATAAACGCGCCAATACTTGCCATTGACTTAGCAAAAGTTGAAAAATACAAATCAACTTCTTGCTGTACGCCTTGTTCTTCACAAGTACCGGCACCGGTTTTTCCCATTGTTCCAAAACCATGTGCATCGTCTACCAAAAGGCGAAACTGAAATTTATCTTTCAATTTCACAATTTCTTTCAGCTTGCCCATATCTCCGGTCATACCAAATACACCCTCAGTAATAACCAAAACACCGCCACCGGTTTCTTTGCTAAGTTTCTCTGCTCTTTTCAACTGTTTCTCACAGCTTTCTATATCATTGTGAGGATATACAAATCGCTTACCGATATGCATTCGCAAAGCATCTATAATACAAGCATGACATTCACTATCGTAAACTATTACATCTTTTCTATCGATCAATGAATCAATCACACTCATGATACCTTGATAGCCGTAGTTGAGCAAATATGCTTTTTCTTTTCCCACAAATTGTGCCAATTCACTCTCGAGCTGCTCATGTAGGTCAGTATTTCCAGACATCATCCTTGCTCCCATTGGGTACGCTGCTCCCCACTTTGTGGCAGCATCAGCATCTGCTTGTCTTACTTCAGGGTCATTTCCTAATCCTAAATAATTGTTCAAACTCCAATTCAGAACTTCTTTACCCTTAAATTTCATTCTAGGAGCAATTTCACCCTCCAATTTAGGGAACATGAAATATCCTTCTGATAACTCGGAATGTTTTCCTAACGGACCAAGATTGGTATTCAGTTTTTCAAATATATCCAATGTGTATTTACTTTGATGTTCAACAAATTACTAATTCAATAGGCTAATAAAACCCTCAAAAATAAGATTTTTAAGTGGATTCAACAAAATTACGTTGATTTTTGGTGAATTCGGTATTTAGCCTTACCCAATATCTATCGCCTAATTGAGCGTTTAAGTTTGCTATTAAATCGTAGATTTGCAAAAGCAAAGGGGCTAAAATTAATAGTTCCCTTTTTTCCAAACATTCAATTTTCTGATTTAACCTGATCATTAAAAGAATTAATACCCTTTTTAATGTAGCTCTCGAGCATATAAGCTACCCTATATATGAAAATAATCGACAAAACCATCATCCTTTCTTCCAATTCCCCAAGAAGACAACAGTTGCTTAAGGACTTGGGCTTTTCATTTGAAGTAAAGACCATGCATACAGATGAAAGTTTCCCGAGTGATTTGGAAGCCAAACAAGTGGCATCCTTTCTTGCCGAGAAAAAAGCCAATTCTTTTCTTCCCCATTTAAAAGCTGATCAAGTACTTATTACTGCTGACACCATTGTTATTGCCAATCAATCCATTCTTAATAAACCTCAAAATAAGGAAGAGGCAATAAAAATGATTCATGCAATCAATGGAAGGTCTCATTTGGTGGTTACAGGAGTTTGTATTGCGGATTCCAAACAAAAAACAACTTTTTATGACCAGACAGAAGTGACTTTTTCGCAGTTAAACGAGGAGGAAATTGCCTACTATGTACATACATTTAAACCCTTTGATAAGGCTGGTGCTTATGGTATTCAAGAATGGATAGGCATGGTGGGCATCGACAGTATCAAAGGTTCCTATTATAATGTAATGGGACTTCCTGTTAATTTGCTATACAAAACCTTAAAAGCTAATTATAAATTAACTCTATAACCTAGTTGCCAAGGCAACTCAATTTTGGATCCTTTAATTTGTTATAAGTTTCCAGTTTATGGAAAGGATTTAACTTTAGAATTAAACAAAAGGCAATCCTATTACCTTTTGTTTAATTTTCTATTTGCTTCTCAACATATTTAGAAAACTCTTTTAAGATTTTCTCTGCTGAGGTAAAGAGGTTTTTGGTTTTCTGCTTGGGCTTGGTTATTTCCCCTACTGCACTAATTCTCATGACCACTTTATCTTTCTTGGTATCTATAAAGTCTACCACCAATTCCCCCATATCATATTTCTCCACGCTATAGGTACTTCTACCCGCCCCATATGGGTAAGGCATCATGTATGGGCTGTACATTCCATAATATGGACTCATCATGGGTGTTCTGTTGACCTCTTTTTGCCTATCTGTAAGGTTGGTATTGTACCTTACAATTAAATCCGGTTTGGTTTCGTCTTCCGAAAACCCCATATTCCTCATCCCTTCTGAAAGTCTATGTTTCAAATTTTCTTCCAAAACAGGTGATTCAAATGCATCTTTATCGTAATATTGGTTGATTACAAAGAATGTATCGTAGGTATCAAAACTTGCCACTTCATTCTTTTCCATGAAAACCCGAACAGGGCTACAGGAGGAAAAGAAAATGCTTAGAATTAATGCCAATATGCCAATTGAATATTTCATAATTTTTACCTTAATTTTTAACTTCAAGACGAAGACAAAACGTAAAATGTTACATCAAAGTATAATTTGAACCAAAACTCAATAACAGCCTCTATTGAAATAATCTTTTTTGTGACAAAAAACTTGTATCCTTGTACCTATGCGTGAAAATGTTGATTTAAACTGTGATCTGGGAGAAGGAATGGCCAATGACAAAGCCATTATGCCATTTTTAGGGAGTTGTAATATTGCTGCAGGTGGGCATACCGGTGATGAACATACCATACTTGAAACCATTCAATTGGCTAAAAAACATCAGGTAAAAATTGGGGCCCACCCCTCCTATCCTGACCAACAAAACTTTGGAAGAAGTCCCGTGGATATCTCTTTTGCCCAACTTGAAGAAAGCCTTTTTCAGCAAATCAATTTGGTAAAAAAATTAGCCTCCACTGAAAACAAAACCTTGCACCATATAAAATTTCACGGGGCCTTATACCTTAAAAGTCTCACATCTCCCGAATTGGCAGGTAATCTTGCTAAATTTGTAGCCCATAATTACAAAGGGGTTCAATTATATGCACCTTATGGCTCTTGCATGGCTGAAGAGGCTAGGAAACAAAAGGTTCCCTTAAAAAATGAAGGTTTTGCAGACAGGGCTTATATGACCAGTTCCATATTGATAAGTCGGAAAAATTCTAATGCTATTTTGACTAACCTTGATGAGGTAAGGCATCAGGTTTTATCAATGGTTTATAAAGGTAAAGTACCCACTTTTGATAAGCAGAGCCATGACATAGTTGTAGACACGATATGTATTCATGGAGACCATCCTAAAGCTTTGGAAATAGCCCAATTATTAGGCCCTTTGCTTGCTACTTCCACTTTAAACCGATAAGGATGAAATACCCCATTAAAATATTATATCTTGGAAGCGATACCATAGAGCTCCACTGGCCGGAAACCATTGCCGAAGACTTATTGATGGAAATGATTACCCTAAAAAATTTGATTCAAAAAAAATGGCATATCATCATATCATCCATCTACCATAGTTATCAAATATTAAGTATCCGCTTAAAACACGTGGCCAATAGTACTGTTTTTATGGCTTGATCCAAGGGCCTTTACCTAAAGTGGACTTGCCTCAAAGATGGGTTTGGACCGTACCTGTATGTTATGAGCAGGAAATAGTCCCCTCCATCAGTAAATACCTTCAAAAAAAAAACATGGATGCCAATACATTAATCGCACAACACAGCTCTCGGCAATACCTATTGTATTTTTATGGGTTTTTACCTGGCTTTATGTACTTGGGGGGCCTTCCAAAAACCCTGCATATCCCCAGAAAAGATATACCCGATAGAAATATCGCCAAAGGGAGCGTGGCCATAGGTGGGGAACAGACTGGTATTTATCCCATTGACAGCCCCGGAGGATGGTATGTTGTGGGTAAAATGCCAATTCCTATTTTTGGCAATGGTAAATTAAATTTACCTTTTAATCCCGGAGATAAAATTCAGTTTGAAGCCATTTCTTCAAAAGAATTTAAAGAGATTCAGGAAGCAAGTAATTATAATTGGGAAAAAGCATTGTATCGTGGGTAAAATAGTCTTTATAAAAGCCGGATTATTTACTACAATCCAGGATCAGGGGAGGTTAGGGTTTGTGGACAAAGGAATCCCAACTTCAGGGCCTATGGATGAATCTTCCTTCCATTTGGCCAATTTACTGGCAAGAAAAAATCCCGATGCAGCATGTCTGGAGGTTTATATGGGCAATGTTTTGCTTTACTTTACCGAAAATTGTCAAATTGTATGCACAGGAGCCTATGCTAAAATCAAAGTTGACTCAAAGGTATATGGCACCAATGAAATTATTAATATTTCTGCCTATTCAAAGGTAAATATCGCTACCTTTCGCCAAGGTCAATGGCTTTATCTGGCCATTAATGGATATTTTGATAGTGAATGTATTATGGGTAGTCAAAGTTTTTATCAGGAAATCACCCCTTTGGCCAAATTTAGAGACAATGATATTTTAACTTTTACTAGTTCTTCCAACTTTATTCCTACAGACTTTTCCAAGGTTAAGCCAAGAGGATTTTCCAAATCTCCTCAAATTCCGGTCTTTCCGGGCCCCTCCTTTTCTTCCTTGAGTAAAGCTCAGCAACATGCACTGACTGACTCTATTTTAACACTTTCACCCATCCAAAACAGAATGGGAATTCAATTGGTGGAAAAAATTAAACATTCCCTTCCTGAGCTGATTTCAAGCCCGGTATATCCCGGTACAGTTCAATTGACCCAAGCGGGAAAAATCATTATTTTAATGAAGGATGCCCAAGTAACAGGGGGATATCCTCGGGTTTTACAACTAACAAGGAAGGGCATCTCCATACTCTCTCAACTCAGACCACAAACAAAATTCAAATTTCAACTGGTTATGCAAAAGGAATTGGCCACCTAATGGATAAAAGTCCAGCTTTGGTTAATATTGGTCATAGATCCATCCGCACAATATTGCCAGACCAAAACTTACCAAAGTTCCGATCAGAATATACTCTGTCAGTTTTCGGTCCTTAGACTCCTTTAAATCTCCAAACCTAAATACCGACTTTGCTGCCACCAAAAACCCTATGGCTTCCCATTTTCCGGCGATTATAAAAATCAAAACAAACCATCGTTCCAGTATACCAATGTATTGTCCAGCTTTTTCCAATGAACCAATTTCATCATCTGTGGCAGGCGTCCATTTAGAAATGATCGTCTTGATTATTATTGAGGCAGGTAGTGATAAGAAAACGAGCAAGGTAAGCACCAACCAAAGTTTTTCCGAAATTGGGTACAATCGCTCAATAAAACCTGGGTCTATCCAAGCTACCACCACTCCTATGGTTAACACATGCGCCAATTGATCTATAAAAAACCAATACCTTTTGGTACCCGGTTTTTGTGCATATAGCTTAATCAGGTCAACAAGCCCATGAACAAGCACTATCCCTAATGCATATGGCCAAAAACTCAAGTCGGCCATGATTAGTAGGATAAGTAAACCATGTACCAATAGGTGCAAGTAAAGTTGGTAGGCCTTGAACTTTTTTGCTTCTTTTGCCTCCACCCATCGGCTGGGTTGAAAGATAAAATCTCCCAATAAGTGAGCTAAAATCAGCTTTATAAATACTATCATGAGGTAAACTTTGCTATTCGTTTTGGGAAATAATCCACCAATGTATTAATTACTTCAAAATGAGCCCTGGAAAGCCGTGCACTAACTGAGTTTTGACTAATATGCTCCATCGCTCCTAATGCTGTTTGATTTTTTTCAGGGTGCTTGAATGCAAGACACACCATTTTTGCAGAATTGATTGACCAGCTGTCCATGATCGTCAATGCCAACTGAAGCATAAGGTTTATTTCCTCGTTTAGCTCTGTGTATTCGCTCTTAAACATTATCCCCTGCTGCTCCTTTTCAAGCTCCTCAAATATCTCACCCGAATAAACATAAGCAGGCCCATTATTTTCCAATAGTCTATCGGATACATAATGCTCCTCTCCTATGCCCAGGCCCATCCTTATGTCTAACGGTGCTATTGACCTGATGGCAGCCTTCAATAAAATGGCTGCAAATAATAACTGCCCTGGTTCCTTTATTCTCAATTGAAAGCTGTCTCCCCGATAGATTTCCCAATCGCTTCCCTCCTTTCCCCATTCTTTCAATTCTTTCTTTAATTCCTGCATCCACTGAGCTGCCGGAACTTTACGTGAATTGATCAAATCTGCTGTGATGATCCCTATCATTGAATGCTTTATCTATCTACTATTTACAAGATAAACCAATTTATCGATTAATTAGTGGATAAACAAAATTATCGACTAAAAAGAAGATAAATTTAAGGATTTAGCATGAATTGATCCATAACACCGACTATTCCAATAAGGGGGAAGCCAATCAAACCTGTCACCAAAAGGTAATACAAGGTAGGAAGAATGGTTTTGCGAAGCACACTTCCTTCTTTGCCTAGGAGCCCTACTGTGGCGGAGGCTGCTACAACATTGTGTATGGCGATCATATTTCCGGCTGCCGCACCAACTGCCTGCAATGCCAAAATCCAGGTGGGAGACATTCCAAGGTTATCAGCAACTCCGAATTGAAACAAGCTAAACATTAAATTGCTAATGGTATTGCTACCGGCAATAAAGGCACCAAGCGCTCCTATAAATGGAGCAAAGAATGGATAAACCATCCCCACTTTATCTGCCGACCATTCTGCCATCAAAATAGGCATGGACAGCATACCGGAAGCATTCTCTCCTGAGTTAATATACACCCTGACCATGGCAACAGCAAAGAGTAACACTGCACCTGCTTTGAAAATCATTTGTCCACTTTCAGAAAATGCTGCTTTCACTGCCCTGCCATTCATCCCGTGAAGAAAATAAGCAGAAGTGTACCGGGCAAATACAAGGGGGTGCTGGTGGCAGCAATATTGGTTCCTAATATGGGGTCAATACCAAAAGAAACACTGGTTAGCCAATTTTTAAAAGGCAATTGGGGCAGCCTACTTAATACCAATAACATGGCTAAAAAAACATAAGGTAACCAAGCTAATTTTAAGGAGAATTTTGGCTTCATTGAAGTCATCTCAGCTTCAACTTCATTGTTAAAATTCGCTGCTCCCAACCAGTCTTCAGGCCAGTGCTTGGCTTCTTCCATTTCCCAGGTTAATTTAGGCACCAAAAAACCCTTCCTGGCTGCAGAAACTACCAAAGCCAAACCCACTAAAGCGCCAATAAGAGAAGGAAACTCAGGCCCTAAAAAAAGCCCTGTAATCAGATAAGGAATGGTAAATGACAACCCGGCAAAAATTGCAAAAGGAAAAACCTGAAACCCTTCCTTCCAGGATCTGTTTTTACCAAAAAACCTGCAAAGCATCAAAACCATTAGAAAAGGCATAAAGCTACCGACAAGGGCATGTACAATGGCCGCATTACCGGTGACAGCAGCCAACACATCAGCAATATTTAAACCCATCAAATCTAATCTGGATGTCAATTCAGGGTTTTCCAAACCTCCTTTAACACCAACCAATATGGGCGTTCCCACTGCACCGAAAGTAACAGCAGTGCTCTGCACCATCATCCCCAAAACCACCGCTGCCAAGGCAGGGAAACCAAGTGCAACCAATAAAGGGGCGACAATAGCCGCAGGAGTACCAAACCCGGCTGCTCCTTCAAGAAAAGACCCAAAAAGCCATACAATAATGATTACCTGAATTCTTCGGTCTTTACTAATTCCAAAAAAACCATCCCGAATACGGTCGACAGCTCCTGAATATTTGAGAAAATTAAGCAATAAAATAGCACCAAAAACAATGTATAGGATATCAAAAGTGATAAACAAACTTTGAATGGTGGAAGCCAGAATGGTCAATAGAGACATTCCCCAGAATACAAAAGCCAAAATTGAGG
>NZ_CAXBOC010000003.1:0-31399 GCF_963976465.1 uncultured Cyclobacterium sp.
ACGGCGCGTTGGAAAAATCTCTGGTTTCAATTGCGCTATTTTTCGCATAAATTATTTGTTTTACCCCTTCTTTCCATTTGGTACAAAGCGGATATTGTTTTTTCTCCTGACATCCTTTCTCCAATCTGGAGTAGAGGAAAGCGGGTGTCTGTGATTCATGATGCATTTTTCTGGGAAACTCCTGAACATTACAATAAGTTATGGAGAAAGTTTTATCTTTTTCTTTTACTGACCAGTGTTAAGTTAGGAACCAAAGTAATAACAGTTAGTCATTATGCCAAAACCACGGTTGCGAAGTATCTTCCAGCATCTTCAATTACGGCCATACCTACCGGCTTGGACTTAGAGATAAAAGATCAGGATGAAAATGAGCAAGCGCCACTTCCCACACCCTATTTCCTGCATGTAGGTGTGATGGAGAAGAGAAAAAATCTTAGGATGCTCATCGAAGCCTTTGCTGTTTTTTTAGAAAGGAAGGAATCTGACTATTCACTCGTATTAGTAGGGCAGCGAGGGCCGAGAGAAGCTCTTGATGATTACGATGGAATTTTGTCTCTGGTAAAAAAACATCAATTAGAAGAGAAGGTTGTTTTCACAGGATACCTGAGCAATAAACAGCTATCTACCTACTATAAATTTGCCGAAGCCTATGTTTTTCCTTCTATAAATGAGGGGTTTGGACTGCCTGTTTTGGAGGCATTTTCCTATGGATTACCTGTCTTGATTGGTCCTCAAGGAGCTTTGAGAGAAGTCGGAGGTAATGCAGTTTTGGTAAGTGAAAGGTTTGAAGCAAAAAGTTTTGGCGCCATGATGCTTAAAATCTCAGAGGACAGTCAACTTCGTACATCTTTAAAGCAATTGGGCTATCAGCGCTTATCATTATTTACAGGGCAGAAGTTTTTACTATCTTTGACGGATTATTTTAATAGTATTACCAATGAGTAGCTTACCCGGAAAGTTTATTTCAAAGATTTCAGGATTGGACTTTTCTGATCGGTTTGGAACCGGTTGGGATAAAGCCTCTACCTTTTCGGTTTTGCTGAGAATGGGGATATGGTGGTTGCGGGGTTTGTTTTTGAGACTGCGGATGAAGTCTTCCAAAGGGATGTTATTGGTGGGGAAGGGGGTTACCATCAGACAGGCAGGTAGCTTTAAAGTAGGGCGAAATTTTGTAGCTCAGGATCATTGTGAAATAAATTGTCTTTCCCAAAAAGGCATTGTTTTCGGAGACAAGGTAACCGTAGGAAGCTATGCCATTATTCGACCCACCAACCTTTATGGAGGTGAGCTAGGGATGGGGCTAAAGGTAGGGACCAATTCAAGTATAGGCCCCTATGCCTACATTGGTTGTTCGGGATATATCGAGATTGGGGATAATGTAATGATGTCGCCCAGGGTTAGTATTTATGCAGAGAATCATATTTTTGCAGATTCTGAATTGCCCATGATAGAACAAGGGGTAAAGCGATCATTTGTAAAGATTGAGGATGATTGCTGGATAGCTTCCAATGCCGTGATATTAGCAGGAGTCACCATTGGAAAGGGATCAGTGGTCGCTGCTGGGAGTATTGTTACCAGAGATGTGCCGCCCTTCAGCATTGTTGGAGGAAATCCTGCAAAATTGATCAAATCAAGATGAGATTTAAGTGTCCGATTTGATATATAGGGACGCCAAACAAATGTGTTCCAAGTCAACTTGCTTTCGATTATATTTTGGAGCAATAAATTATAAGTAGATCGTAGCGATTACAGCTCAAACCATCGAGAATAATAATTATAAATGAAGAGTAAATCTAAGCCGAAGCGAGTGATGATGTTGCATGGGTCATCCGACCTATATGGAGCTAGCAAAATATTTTTGTTTACAGCATCTATTTTAAAGGAAAGCGGGGTCTATGTCATTGTCGTTTTATCTGAGGATGGGCCACTCGCTGATGAGTTAAAAAAGCAAGGGGTGAAGGTGAAGTTGATAAGGCTTGGGATCATTAGGCGCAAGTATTTTAATGTGAGGGGTTTGATGAATAGGGTTAAAGTTACCTATAAAGCCTACAAGCAACTTGGAGCACTCGCAAAAGCTGAAAATATCACTCATATATACTCCAATACTGCAGCAGTGTGGGTTGGAGCGTACCTTTCCAGATTTAAGGGCTATACGCACATCTGGCACCTTCATGAGATAATTGTGAAGCCCAAATTTTTTTCACTATGGATGGGAAAACTGGTGCAATACAATTCTGAAAGAGTTTTAGTAGTATCGGAAGCAGTAAAAAAGCATTGGGTAAACTATGTAAGTGGAAATAAACTGCAATTGATTTATAATGGGATAGATTATAATCCTTACCTTTGCCAATCTGTGGGTTTGCGAAAAGAGTTAGGAATTCCCGAAGAGGCGATCGTAATAGGTATGATTGGGAGAGTAAACAGTTGGAAGGGGCAAGAATACTTTTTGGAAATTTCAGAAGAATTAAATAAAAAGTTTTTAAATTTATATTTTCTTTTAATTGGTGATGCATTTCCCGGAGAGGAACATTTGTTTGAAGGGTTAGAACAAAGGATTTTGGAAAAACAATTTAGCAATAGAATTTATAATTTAGGTTTTAGAAAAGATATATCCGATGTTTTGGCTACTATGGATATTTTTATTCTTCCATCCATATTACCGGACCCATTTCCTACAGTAATTTTAGAAGCCATGGCTGCTGCAAAGCCGGTAGTAGCTACAGCTCAGGGCGGAGCCTTGGAGATGATCGATCATGGCAAAACAGGTTTCCATATCCCTTTAGATAAGGCATCGGAATCCGCTGCTATTATTGGTGATTTGATTAATAATAAAAGCCAAATAAATAAAATAGGCAGAGAGGCTAGAAAAAGCGTTGTGGGGAATTTTTCCTTGTCTAAATATAGACAGGAAATTTTGAATATTTTTTCTTGAGAAGTAAATAAATAGAGTATGTCAAAAAACAACAAGCCGTTGCATGTTGCCATAATAGGGACAAGAGGGTATCCTTACGTTTACGGAGGTTACGAAACTTTTGTAAAAGAAATGGGCGAACGGTTGGTGCAAAGAGGAATAGAGGTTACCGTATATTGTCATGCTCCATTGTTTGAAAAACAACCGAAAAAGGTTAATGGGATCAACTTGGTTTATATACCGTGCGTAGAAACGAAGTCCCTAAGTCAATTGACCAATTCTTTACTCTCCATGCTCCACGTTTGTTTTTCAAAAGTGGATGTAGTTTTTGTAGTGAATAGTGCCAATGGACCCTTTGGAATTCTTACTAAACTGTTCGGAAAACCATCCACAATAAATGTAGATGGTTTAGAATGGTTGAGGCCCAAGTGGAAAGGATTGGGAGCAAGATATTATTTGTTTGCATCCAGACTTGCTACTAAGCTTTATGATCAGTTAATCACTGATTCGGATGAGATGGAGAAAATTTATTTGGAGAAATTTAATGCTCCATCTAAAATGATTGCCTATGGCGCCAATCCAAGATTGTCATCTGATAGCAGCTTAATTGAAGAATGGGGTCTTCAAAAAGAGTCCTATTTCTTAATAGTTGGCCGCTTAATTCCAGACAATAATGCTGACTTAATTGTTGAAGGTTTTGTGAAGTCCAAATCTAAGCGAAAGCTGGTGATTGTTGGGGATGTTCCGTACCATGATAAGTTTGCCCAGATGATGAAGAGAATTGATGATAAAAGATTGGTATTTACCGGGTATGTACGGGATCAAGAGCAGTTGGCTGCCTTGTATCACAATTGCTTTGCTTATTATCACGGGCATGAATATGGAGGAACAAACCCCGCCATGCTAAAAGCTTTGGGCTATGGATGTGCCATTCTCGCCTTAGATACTCGATTCAATCAAGAAATGCTTCAACAAGGTAAGTATGGATGGTATTTTCAGAAAAAGGCAGCTTCCGTAACAGGAATTACAGAGCGGGCTGAAAATTTACCTGAGGAAGTTGAAAATTTAAGAAAGCACTCTAGAGAAGGCTTGACTGATAAATACAATTGGGAAGTGGTGACTGATGAATATGAAGCATTGTTTAAGTCCTTGTGTAAAAGAAAAATTAAAGAGAATTTAGTAGAAATCAACTATTAATCAAACGATTTAGGTCATTGATTAATAGTTGATTTAGCCTGAAATACATTGTAATCAAGATTTACCTTTAAAAAAAATATACCGGATTTATTCCGGTTTTTTTTGTCGTGATTTTTCTCTTGTATCAATATGCCATAGTTTACAGACCGTTTTTCCAATCAAGCATTTTTCAAATGGTGAAAAGTAGTTTTGCGAAAAGTCTTTAAGGTTTATTTTATTCCTTTCCCTCGCTAAGGCCTTAGGACGCAAAAGTTCAGAAACCTACTACTTGTGGAGTCACAACTTTAAGCGAAATTCTTAATAATTAAATTATACGCTATTATTGGCAATACATCATTAATTAATAATAGCGGAAAATCTGCGGTATGTGCTCATTTTTATAGTATTTTTACTTTCTGATCAATTGATCCTAATAAGTTGATAAGGGGCCATAAGAGATTTTGGTCTTTCTTAATTTTGAATAAGTGTTAGTTTTTTAATGTTTTTTTGAAGAGTATTCATGGCAAAACGCTTTTATAGATATTTCCCTTGGCTGTTTATCGCACTAGAGCTTTTGGTTATTGTTTTGGTACTGGGACTTCTAGTCTTAATACAGTTCCAGACATCGCTTTTTTTTACCGAATTTTTATTTGATTTAGGGTTATTAGGAACAATATGGGTGATTGTAGTTTGGGTAAGGAAAGACTATAAACTTTCTCGAACATCCACCTATTGGGACACCTTAAAGCAATTCCTTGTTACCTATGTGTGGGTAGTTTTGCTTTTCTTTATTTTGCGAGAGCATTTGAGTTTTTTTGAGACTGACAAAATAGATTTTTACCAATATCCTCTAGCCTTATTTATCGTAGGTTTTATTAGGTTGGTTGTTCATATGGCTTTGCGACGTTATAGAATGAGTGGAAGAAATTATCGCAAAGCTGTAATTCTGGGTAAAGATGAATGGAGTTGTCAATTGGCTCGAGCCTTGGAAAATAACAAGGCATATGGAATTAAATTACTCGGCTTCTATGATGATCAGATTAAAGACGAGCAAGTGCTTGGAGGCTTTGATTCTTTTTTTAGATCATTTGAAATAGGTTCTTTGGATATCGTTTATCTTAGCCAGAACATGTCCGATCATCTTATTAAAAGAATAGTAGACCATGCAGATGAAAATCATTTTAAAGTTAAGATTATACCCGGCCCGGCTTTACAGAGGAATAAAAAATTGACATTTAGTAGTTATGGTCAATTTGTTGTCGTGAACCTCAATGAGATACCGTTGGATAGGTTGGGTAATCAAATTTTCAAAAGAGTTTTTGATGTGGTTTTCTCTTTATTTGCCATATTTTTCATTTTAAGTTGGTTAATGCCAATTATTGCTTTTTTGATCAAGTTAGAATCCAAAGGTCCTGTGTTTTTCTTTCAACAAAGAACAGGGGTAAACAATAAAGAGTTTACTTGCATTAAATTTCGTACTATGTATAAAAATCCTTTTTCAGACACCTTGCAAGCTTCTAGACACGACCCTAGAGTGACTAGGGTAGGTAAATTATTGCGTAGGTTTTCAATGGATGAATTGCCGCAGTTTATCAATGTATTGAAAAATGACATGTCTGTGGTGGGACCAAGACCCCATACAGTTCCAATGAATGAAGATTTCAAACAAAGATTAGAGAAATACAACAACAGGCACTGTATCAAGCCCGGTATTACAGGCTTGGCACAAGTATTGGGTTACCGCGGAGAGATTATTAACCACTGGCAAATCAAATCTAGAGTGAAATTAGATTATTTTTATGTTAGAAACTGGAGTTTTTTATTAGATGTTAAAATTGTCTTACAGACCTTAAATCAGATGTTTAGAACCGGTGAGACTGCTTATTAGCGAAATAAGCCGCCTTGTCGAAATTAAAGGATAAGGATTTCTGGAGTTGGTTTGCCAATGGGTAGCCTTATAATTTCAATAGTGCTTCAAGAAAGCTCATATTCTCTCCTTTTTCTTTCATTACCAGCATAGGGATGTTTTGGTTGTTATTTACCAATTTTTCTGCAACACTTCCCAACAATACGGCTGCAGATTTAGATCTTCCCCTACTTCCAACAATCAAAAGGTCTGTTTGAATGGAGTTGGCAAATTCAAGAATGTTTTCTGCCTCATCTTTTTTGTTATTAAGGATAAAAGTACAAAGCAGATCAGGTAAATTATTTTCCTTAAGAAATTTTTGAAAATCTTTTTTACTGTTTTCGAGCATGATTTTAGCAAACTCATCAAAAGATTTTCCTGTTTTACTGTAGCCACTTGGAACCTCATACATATGGCAACATTGGATGGCAGCATTGGTCTTTTTACTGACCTCCAGGGCTATTTGGATGCTTACCTTTGAATGATTAGAAAAATCTATTGGAAGCAAAATACTATTAATTTCCCCGCTTGGAGGTGTTTCAGGAAGTAAAAGAACTGGTCTAGGATATTTTTGTGATAAGTTTTTGACCAATGAGTCCGAAGGAGTTTTACCTTTTTTTCTTCCCAATATTAAAAGGTCTGTCTCTTTGATATTACACCAGCGCAGCATGCTTTCCTGTGCATTTCCTTCCTTAACAATGATTTCATAATTAAAGTCTAAAGCAGGTTTGCTTTTATCAATTTCATATTGAATTTGACTCTCGATGGTTTCATCCATTGGAGCCATTAGGTCCGGGTAAGCTGCGGTAACTTCTTCTGGTAGTATTAGACTTTTAGAAAAATGAATGAAGTAAACTTTTTCTATATCTAAAATTGGGACAAATATTTTAATGTTGGAAATCAATACCTCATCTAACTGAGATAGATCCAAGCCAACCATCACTTTTTTGAATTGCTTCATTGACTGTGCCTTTTAATCCGATTTGCTTTGTAAATTGTGTATATGGTAATTTTTTATGAATTTAACTTTTTGATTGCTTCTTTAAAAGAAGTTTTCCTTCAAATAATAAAATTTAAATTCAATTGGTGCCTAAACTTTGCCCGAGGATTTGCATAGGTGTTCCATTTATAGCTCTTTCGGATTGTACTTTGTGTTTATGAAGTGAGCTGGAGACCTATAATTTTTAAGAGTAAGTGTTGCTAATTTTAATACAAGAAAAAAGATGTCCAGAAAAATAGAAAAGTATTTGTTAGCAATCGTGCCTGATGAATCGGTTTGTCAAAAAATTACGCAATTGAAGGAGCAGTTGTATGAATCCTTTGGCTTAAAATATGCCTTAAAGTCTCCGCCTCATATAACATTAAAAATGCCCTTTGTTCATAATGAAAAGAAAGAAGGGGAATTGATTAAATTATTACAAGGTTATATTGCAAAAGAGAAAACTTTCCCGTTGAGCCTTAGAGGGGTGGGGGCTTTTGGAAATCGTGTTTCTTTTTTAAAGGTCAGGTACCCTCCGGAGTTAATGCTTTTTCAGCAGGGTCTTATTCGTTTCTTTAAAAGAAATTTAAAAAAACATCTCGAGCTAAGCGATACCAATTTTCACCCTCACCTTACTGTGGCTTTTAAGGATTTTAAAAAAGGTCAGTTTGATGAGGTAATGGAATGTGTGAAGAATGCAGCAATTAAAGAATCCATTCAGGTCCATCAAGTTTCGTTGCTAAAAAAAGTGAATGGGCTATGGGTAAAGATTGCTGATATAAATTTAAAAAATTGATATTTTATTATTCCTTTCGTGGCTAATCGCTAAATAAATCTGAGGTTTTTTTAACTATTTTTCAAAACTAAAAAAAAATTTTATTTGGACTATTGAATCGATACGCTTATTTTATTTTGAATCTTAATTTTTTTAAAAATCTACCTGATTTGGCAAGTCAATAAATTGTTCTTTATAAAAACATACATACCAAAAAATATAATATTAATTTATACTATGACAAAATAAAATAAAATTTACACAAACGGTCAAATATCTTTTTGAAATACTATAATTATATTGAGTAATTTAAAAGTTATATTAGGTGGTATTGGTAAAGAAAAAATAACAAATAAATAATATTATTATATTTTACATTTTACATCAAATAATAATTTTTTGTGTGAGCAGTTTTTTACAAAATATTTAGGTTGGAGGTTTGTACTATCGGATAATCAAAATTTTTATTTATTAATAAATTGATGGAAATTTGCATTATAAACATTGTTAAAAAACCTTAATCTATTATTTACTATGAAGCGAGTTTTACTTAGCTTAGCATTTTCTGTGTTGGCGGTAATCTCAGTAATGGCTCAAAACAGAAACGTAACCGGTACGGTTACTTCTGAGGATGAGCCAAATGGGATACCTGGAGTGAATGTAAGCGTAAAAGGAACGATGGTGGGTACCATTACTGATATTGATGGGACTTACTCTTTATCGATTCCTGAAGGATCAAACGTATTGTCTTTTAGCTTTGTTGGGTTTGAAACCCAAGAAAAGATGATTGATAACCAAAGTCAAATTGATGTGTTTTTGACTCCTGATGTTAAAACATTGGGAGAAGTCGTAGTTGTTGGCTACGGTACACAATCTGCAAAAATGTCCGTTCAAAGTATTTCCAGTTTGGACAACTCTCAAATCGAACGGATGCCGATTTTTACAGCTCAAGAGGCTCTTCAAGGGCAAGCTGCTGGTGTTCAGTTGACCGGAACCTCTGGTGTAGGGGGTGCGCAACAAAATATCCGAATTAGAGGTGTAGCATCTCTAACAGCAGGAGGATCTCCCTTATTTGTAGTAGATGGAGTTCCATTGAATGATGGAAGTAGTGGAGATTATGCCAATGAATCTGGAGCGGTAACACTTAACCCATTGATGGAGCTAAATCCAAATGAAATTGAGTCCATTTCTGTTTTAAAAGATGCTTCTGCTGTAGCTATTTACGGTTCTAGGGGTGCTAATGGGGTGATTTTAATTAAGACAAAAAAAGGAACTAGCGGTAAATCACAAATCAACGTTGATTTCTACAGAGGGGTTCAATCTCCCACTACCGTAAGGCCTTACATGTCTTTAGACCAATACAATCAATACCGTTCTGCAAGAACCGGAGATCCTGCAAGCAGCTTTCCTCAAACAGGCTTTGATTGGCCTGATGCAGTTATCGAACAAGGAAAAATTTCCAACTTAAATGTAAGTGCATCGGGAGGAAGTGAAAATACCACTTATTTTATTTCAGGTACCTACTTTATGCAAGACACTTATGCATTAGGAAATGAATTGGATAGGTTTAACGGAAGGTTAAACATGACGCATAAGTTCTCAGACAAAGCAAGATTTGGAGCAAATGTTGGCTTGGCAAAGACTTATAATGACAGGATTAATTCCGACAATAGTACTTTTGCTCCTTTAACATCAGCATTTTTGCATTTGCCTTACAGTCAGCCATTTGATGATAATGGTAATTATACAAGACTGGGGTTCATCCCTAACTTACTTGCACTTGCTGATTTGGCAAAGACCGATTATATCACGAGAAGAACTACTGCAAATACTTACTTTGAGTTTGATATACTTCCTGACTTGACTTTTAAAACAGACTGGGGAATTGATCAGATCCAGACAGAGGAGACCATGCGTTACCCTGACATCATTGAGCCTACAGGGGAAGGATACAAGAGGATTATTCAAGACTATAAATGGTTGAGTACTAATACGCTAAATTATCAGAAATATTTTGGAGATAGCCATTATTTTGGTGCCCTTTTAGGGTATTCTTACGAACAGTCTGACTTTAGCAGCATGACAGTAGAAGGATCAGGATTTGTCAGTGATAAATTACCAAACGTAGCTTCTGCTGCTACTCCTACCATCACAAGTGCAACAGGTACAGGATGGAGACTGGCATCTTATTTTGCTAGGGTGAATTACAGATTCAAAGACAAATTGTTATTTGAAGGTAGTGCAAGAAGAGATGGATCTTCTCGATTTGGAAGAGATAATCGTTATGGTAACTTCTGGGCACTATCCGGTGGATGGGTACTTTCTGAAGAGAAATTTTTGCAAAACAACAGCTTCTTAGATTTTCTTAAAATCAATGCAAGTTATGGTACAGCAGGAAATGATCGCGTAGATAATTTCGCTTCGTTAGGCTTGTATCAAGCAGGAAGTTTAGGTGACTATGCAGGTAGCCCGGGTATTTACCCAAGTCAGCCGGCCAACCCTACACTTGGATGGGAAGAGTCTGCTCAATTTGACTTTACTTTATATGCTACCATGTTCAACAATAAACTTGATGTTGAAGCATCTGTTTGGAACAAACGTACCACAGGGTTATTATTGGATGTTCCAATCCCGTACACTACAGGTTATGCTAGTTATGCGCAAAATGCCGGGTCTATGAGAAATAGAGGGATAGATCTAATGATTAACTCTCTTAATGTTCAAAGCTCCGGTTTTGAGTGGAGAACAATTTTAAATGTTGGTTTCCTTGAAAATGAAGTATTGGAACTTCCGGGAGCTTCTGAAGACAATGAAGGAAGACGATTTGTTCAAGGTTCTTCCAGTCAAAGGGCCATTGAAGGTTATTCAGTAAATACCTTTTACCTGGTAAGATACAATGGAATTAATCCTGAAACAGGAGAAGCAGAATGGCTGAATGGAGATGGAGAATCAACATCCACCTACAGTACCAACAATAGGGAAATAATCGGTTCGGCGATTCCAAGAATTTCCGGTGGATTGACCAATACATTCTCATACAAAGGATTTGATCTATCTGCCTTGTTTACTTTTACTCAAGGAAATTATATCATGTATGATGACCTTAGGTTTTTGTATAATCCAAACAACCTGAACTCCTTTAACTTGGACCCTCAACTGTTGGATTATTGGACAGAAGACAATCCAAATAGTTTTGCTCCACGTCTAGGTGGAACCACCCAATCTAATTTTGGACAAAGGTCTACGATTCACATAAGAAAAGGGGATCATATCCGACTTAGAAACCTATCGCTTACATACAATGTTCCTGCTGAAATTCTTGAAAGAACAAAGGTATTTAGAAGTGCTAGAATATATGGAATGGCGCAAAACTTGCTAACATTCTCAGATCTTGAAGAAGGTCTAGAGCCTGAAATCAGCGGAAATGGAAGCGATAACCAAATTCAGGGTGAATCTTTCTTTACTCCTGCGCAGGCAAAATCATTCACTTTGGGTGTTTCATTAGGATTCTAAAAAAGCTTTAAGATGAAAAATTTAAAAACAATATTATTTATAGGCTTGTTGGGAAGTCTTTTCTCTTGCGAGAATCTTGACATAGATCCCCAACAATCCCTTTCAACAGAGCTCGCATTTGCTGATAAGCAATCAGTAGAGGGTTCATTATTAGGTGTTTATTCTTTAACCCAGGAATGGGAAGTGTTTGGTTCTTTGCCACAGGTGATTGCCGATTTCCAGTCTGACAATGTAAGGTTTATAGGTTCTTTTCCTACACTACAGGAAATCAGTATCTATACCACTCAGGCAGATAACGCAACCCTCAGAGATTTATGGAGAGCACACTACCGTGCAATCTTAGCAGCCAATGCTGTCGTAGCATTTACACCTGACTCTCCGGATGAAACCCTCACTACAGAGGAAAGAAACCAGTTTGTGGCGGAAGCAAAATTCATGCGTTCTTTATTGATGTTTCAATTGGTTAACCTTTATGCACAGCCAGTAAATATCGGTGGGGAAAATGCCTTAGGTATTCCTATTGTAACAGATGCTTTTTCAGGTGAAATCACAAGTTACTCAAGAAATACGGTAGGGGAGGTTCATGCTTTTATTATCAATGAACTTAATGATATCATTGCCGATTTGCCAGATACCTATCCTACTTCTGCCTTCACTAGAGGAAGGGCCACAAAAGGAGCTGCCAATGCATTGCTTTCCAGAATTCACCTTTATAGAGGAGAGTGGCAATTGGCCGCAGAGAAAGCCAAAGCTGTATTAGATGCTGATGATATATACGGTCTTGCTAGCAATTACAACTTTTGGGGTGAAAACAATAGCGAATATGTGTTTTCAATCCAGAATTCTGAAATTGATAATGGAAGAACCGGCTCAGGTGGTTGGGGTTCTTACTACAATTCTGCCGAAGACGGTGGAAGGGGTGATGCTCCTTTTTCTGACTACCTATTGGATGCCTACGCTGAAACCGATGAAAGGTTAACAGCACTTTCTAAGGAAAATGTAAATGCTGAAGGTGTATCTTTACTCTATACAACAAAATTCCCTGACGTGGTAACCCACTCTGACAATTCCCCTATCATTAGGACCACAGAAGTTGTACTTAACAGGGCAGAGGCCTTGGCACAACTTAATGGGATCAATGATGAATCTTTGGAATTGATCAATGCGTTAAGAGAAAGAGCAGGCCTTGATATTTTCAATGCAGGAGATTTTGATAGTGAAGAAGTCTTTTTAGCTCAAATCCTTGAAGAAAGAAGAAAGGAATTGGCTTTTGAAGGTCATCGAAGGATGGATCTTTTGAGAAATAATTTACCTCTAAGACCTGAAGGTGACACTTATTTTGATGAGTCCAAGCCTGGAGAGAACAAGACCATTTTACCAATCCCTCAGAGGGAATTGGATATCAACACCGAGTTGGTTCAAAACCCCGGATACGAATAATTTGTTAAACTTAAAAAAGGTCACTCTCAGATTGGGAGTGACTTTTTTTGTTTAATCCAGTTCTAAAACACCGCTGGTTTTGTCTTTGCTAGTTATTAGGCTCTTTGGTTTGCGGTTTTTATAAAAATTGATAATGTTTTGTTGGGTAGGGAAATCTTCTAACAATAAGGAGTTAAAAATAGTCACTTCATGTGGTGCTTTTAACTCTTCAGACTCTAAATAAAACCAAGCAGCATCTTCTTCTATTTCGTGACCCAGGTAGCTGAGTTTTACAACCTCTCCATTGACCTCCACTTTATTATGAAGCAGTATATATGTTTCAATTATTTTCTCCAATTCTTCCGGTTTTTCAGGGCGAAGAAAATTTACCTGGTGGCCTGAGGCATTGGAAAGTGCCACCTCCATATCATTCCAAAAAATCTTTTGAGCAATTTCTATCCGCTGCCGTTCATTGTTATAAACCATGTCGGTGAGACTGATATAAAAGGGGTGGGCTTCCAATTCGAAAGAAAACAGAACTAAGAATAGTTGAATTACAAGCATTAATAGAGGTTGTTTTTTAATTATGTGCGAATAATGCGTTAATATTACAACAAAATTTTAAAACCTAAAGTAAATAAATCGCCTAATTCTTATGAACCAATTTCAGTTGTATTTTAATCTGGGTATCCAGCATATTTTGGATCTTAAAGGTTTTGATCATATTCTTTTTGTTTTGGCCTTGGCCGTTGTATACATGATAAAGGATTGGGGAAGAATCCTTGTGTTGGTTACCGCCTTTACTATAGGTCATTCCTTGACCTTGGCTCTTGCCACATTGAATGTGATTCGAGTGAATACAGATTTGGTGGAATTTTTGATCCCGGTAACCATAGCCATTACTGCATTGGTAAATGTCTTTAAACCTAAATCTTCTTCAGGAAGGGGAGTTCAGGTCAATTATTTATTTGCCCTTTGTTTCGGCTTAATACATGGCCTTGGTTTTTCCAATTATTTGAGAACATTACTGGGTAAAGAGCAATCCATTTTCACTCCTTTATTGGCTTTTAACTTAGGCCTGGAAGTGGGGCAAGTAGTTATTGTGGTGTTGTTTTTGTTGGCATCTACTTTGATTACAGGTATTTTTCGAGTCAATAGAAAAGAATGGGTATTGGTGATATCCTCTATAATACTGGGGATGTCTTTTATGATTCTACTGGATAGTGTTTACTGGTAGTATTCTTTGCAATTGTATCGGTTTTTTAAGCAATTTTAATGTAATTTCAGTAAATTCATCTTTGATCGGACAGGATTTATAATCAATTTATTTAGTGAAATTTGTGTACTATGAAGCAAAATATATTCTTTTTTCTGTTAATAATAACGAGTAATATCGGGGTTTATGCTCAGGTCGATGAGCAAAGACATGGCAATAGGTTTGAGCAATTAGGTACCGACCTTCGCTCGCCAAATGTTTACCGAACAGCCTCTGGAGCACCCGGGCATGAATATTGGCAGCAAAAAGCAGATTATGAAATAGAGGTGGAGTTAAATGATGAAAATCAATCCATCACTGGTAGGGAGAAAGTGACCTATTACAATGAATCCCCAGACCCATTGGATTATTTATGGGTGCAATTGGATCAAAATCAAAGAGATAAAGATTCGGAAACGCCAAAAATCACTTCTAATAAAATTCACCCAAAAATGAATTTAGGTCAATTGGAGGATATCATTTGGCATGATATGGATTTGGGCCTAAAAATTTATTCTGTTACAGATGCCAATGGTAAGGATATACCCTCCACGGTTAATTTAACCATGATGAGGTTGGACCTACCGGAGCCACTAATGCCCGGAGAAAAGTTTGAGTTCAATATGGCCTGGAGTTTCAATAGTCATGACAGGACCGGTTTTTTAGCTACCAGACCGGGGTATGAATATTTTGAAGAGGATGGAAATTATATTTACACCGTGGCAGAGTGGTTTCCTAGAATGGCGGTTTATTCAGACTTTGAAGGCTGGCAAAACAAACAATTTGTGGGCAGAGGAGAATTTGCCTTGGTCTTTGGGGATTATAAAGTATCCATTACAGTGCCTTCAGATCATATGGTCGGAGCTACTGGGGTATTGCAGAACCCTGCCGATGTGTTGAGTCAAAAAGAATTGGATCGTTGGGAGCAGGCCAAGTCATCCTTTGACGAACCTGTAATTATTCGTTCACAGGCAGAAGCCGAAAAGCTTGAAAAGAAAAGATCTACTGAAAAAAGTACTTGGGTTTTCCATGCGGAGAATGTAAGGGATTTTGCATGGACCTCTTCAAGGAAGTTTATTTGGGATGCCATGGCAGTTCAATTGGAGAATTGCAAAGAGGTAATGGCCATGTCCTATTATGCCAAAGAAGCCAATCCTCTTTGGGGACAATATTCTACAAAAGTTGTGGCACACACATTGAAGTCCTATTCTGCCAAAACTTTTGATTATCCTTATCCTAAAGCCATTTCTGTGGAAGCATCCAATGGGATGGAATATCCAATGATATGTTTTAATTATGGAAGGCCGGACAAGGACGGCACCTACACTGAAGCCATAAAATATGGAATGATTTCAGTCATTATTCATGAGGTAGGCCATAACTTTTTCCCAATGATTGTCAATTCAGATGAAAGGCAATGGACTTGGATGGATGAAGGTTTGAATACTTTTATGCAATTTATGGCTGAACAGGAGTGGCAGAGAGATTATCCTTCAAGAAGAGGTCCTGCTCATAAAATTGTCCCTTATATGAAAGGGGAAAAGCATCTTTTAGAGCCAATCATGACCAACTCCGAAAACATCATTCAGTTTGGCGCTAATGCTTACGCAAAACCAGCGACAGCCCTTAATATTTTAAGGGAAACCATTATGGGTAGAGAACTATTCGATTTTGCCTTTAAAAAGTATGCACAAAGATGGATGTTTAAGCATCCTACTCCTGATGATTTTTTCAGAACAATGGAAGATGCTTCTGCCATTGATTTAGACTGGTATTGGCGCGGATGGTTTTTTGGTACTGAACCGGTAGATATAGCTATTCAAGATGTGAAATGGTATAAGATTGATAGCAAAAAACCAAGTGAGGTTAAACAAGATGCTAAAAATGCCTATGAGCTTGAGGAGTCCTATATTTCAAGAACTAGAAATTATAAAGATGTTGATCAGACTTATTTGGAAGCAGACCCTTCTGTAGGTGATTTTTACAATAAGTTCGAAAGGTTTAAGGTTTGGCCAGAAGAGGAGAAGGCATATAAGGCTTTTAGAAGTCAGTTGAGAAAAGAAGAACTTGAAATGTTAGATAGTGGAATCAACTTTTACGAGATATCTTTTGAAAATACAGGTGGACTGGTAATGCCTATTATTGTTGAGTTTCAATATGTGGATGGAACAAGTGAGGTAGAAACAATTCCTGCTCAAATATGGAGAATGGATGAATATAAGGTTACTAAGGTCTTTGCCAAGGATAAAGAAGTAGTGCAGATTGTTCTGGATCCATACCGTGAAACGGCTGATATTGATGAATCCAATAATTATTGGCCTCAAAGATTTATGCCTTCTAAGTTTGAAATGTTCAAGCAAGGAGCCGCCGGCAGAGGAACTTCTTCTGGCCCTAGCCCTATGAAAAAAGAAAAGAAATAAAATGATTGGGAGCAAAAAGAAAGAGCGGCGAAAGTCGCTTTTTTTTTAAGTCGTTCTCAATTATGCTAGGAGATTTTTTTAAATAGCTTTTTTATTTTTGCGGATAAAAATATCGTTTTTCAAACTTCCTGAGAGTATCTGCCTTTGTTGTTAAATATACGACAATCTACAATCCAGAGTTTCTGTAGACCAATACGATTGATTTTATTTATCACGACTGTAGCTTGCAATTTTTTTTATTGTCGATTTGAAACTATAATGCCTATTGTAAACTACTTGATGATGTGATTTAGTTTGTGCAGATGTTTTAATAGCCTAACCTGAAGTGGTGTAAAATGGTGAAATGGTGTTACTATTGATAAGCTATTAAAAGTATAAAGGCGATAAGACAATAGCTTTCTTGACAAATAGGATAAAAAAAACAGGCAGATCCTATCTGCCTGTTTTTTTCATTTATATAGCTGTAGTCCGAATTATTCTTTGGTTTCAAAATCAGGATAAGCATGCATGCCGTGCTCGTTGATGTCAAGTCCTTCGGTTTCTTCTTGTTTGTCAACCCTAATTCCTGTGGTTTTCTTCAGAAGGAAGAAAAGTACAAAACTGAATACAACACAAAGTGCACCTATGGATACTATTCCAATTAATTGTGACACTACCTGTGATCCACTGGCTAGGTCTCCGAAAATACCTACCGCAAGGGTACCCCATATTCCGCAAATAAGGTGTACTGAAATGGCACCTACAGGATCATCAATTTTAATATTGTCAAACAAGATTACACCAAACACTACCAGAATACCACCAATAAAACCAATGATTACTGCTTCAGTGGGAGACATTAAATCGGCACCGGCTGTAATACTTACGAGGCCGGCCAAGATGCCATTGAGTACCATGGTGATGTCATAGGCTTTGAACTTTAAATAAGAAGCAAGTAAGGCTCCAAAAGCTCCGGCAGCACCGGCTAAGGCTGTAGTTACAAATACCAGAGATACAGTTCCCGGATCGGCTGATAAAACGGATCCTCCGTTAAAACCAAACCATCCAAACCACAATAAAAATACTCCAAATACGGCCAAAGGTATATTGTGACCAGGTATCGCATTGGTTTTTCCATTGGAAAATTTCCCAATTCTAGGCCCTAAAAGGTAAGCGCCAATTACAGCTCCCCATCCACCAACAGAATGGACGATAGTAGAACCTGCAAAATCATAAAATGGAGTAGACAAAGTATCTAAAAATCCTCCGCCCCATTTCCACATACCTGCTATGGGATAGCAAATTCCTACATATAGTATAGAAAAGAAGATAAACGGGCCTAATTTAATCCGTTCCGCTACAGCACCTGAAACAATAGTTGCAGCAGTGGCAGCAAACATGGCTTGGAAAATAAAGTCTGTAAAAAAGGTGTAGCCTTCGCTGTATGCAGATGTATCCCATCCTTCGGGTAAGCTCAATCCTAAGCCACCAAACCCGAAAAAACCTCCAGCAAACATTTCCCCGGGATACATTAGATTGAATCCAATAAAAGCATAGGTTAATAAACCAATGGCGGGGATAATTGTATTCTTAAAAAGAATGTTAACAGTGTTTTTGGCCCTGGTAAGTCCGGCTTCCAGTGCAGCAAAACCTAAGTGCATAATGAAGACCAAAATGGTCGCCACCATAATCCATAGGTTGTTAATGGTAAATAATTCCTGAGTCATTTAATTAATATGTTTAATAAGTTTTTTAAATTTTGGTAATGTGAGGAGGAGAAAATTAAAGTGCACTCTCGCCTGTTTCATCATTTCTAATTCTAAATGCCTTCTCTACATCGTATACAAATATTTTTCCGTCTCCTACTTCACCAGTTCTTCCTTCATTGAGAATGCAAGCAACTACTTTGTCCTCTAAGTCATCTTGAACAACTATTTCAAGTTTTGTTCTGGGGATAAACGTTGGTTCGTAAGCCACTCCACGGTAGTGTTGCATTTTTGCATGCTGCAAGCCCATACCCTTGACTTCATAAAAGGTAAGAAATTTAACGCCTAAGCCAGAAAGGCATTTGTGGATTACATCAAATTTAGAAGTTCTAATTAAAGCTTCAATTTTTTTCATTTTTTTAACAGGATTAATATTCCATTAATAATTATAGAATTAAAAAATTTATCTGTTGCAAAAATAATATTCACGATCTTATTAACCAACTAAAAAATGTAAAAAGATGTTGAAAAACAGAAAAATGGGTGATAAATGAGCTAAAAAGCCTCAAAAAAGAAAAAAAATCAATTAAAACGGATGTAAAATGATCTATTAAACGACTTTTTTGCATAAATATAATTTATTTAAGGTTTTTAGTTAACCTAAATATTAGAAAAAGATCAGAAGTCTTTTAATAAATTAATGGGTTAATTTCTCTGATGATATTTTTTAAAAAATTAACTTTACAGGGAATTTTACCTTTAGTAAAGTATTGCCATTAACTATTTAAAGACAATGAATAAACCGACACTTTTAATTTTGGCTGCAGGAATGGGCAGCAGGTATGGAGGGGACAAGCAAATTGATGGCTTTGGGCCGAATGCCGAAACAATTATAGAATATTCCATTTATGATGCCATACGATCTGGATTTGGTAAGGTGGTATTTGTTGTAAGGCAAGAGATCCTAGAGGAAAGTAAAGAGATTTTTATTCCAAGGTTTGGAGATTTGATTCAAATTGAATTTGTTGTTCAATCTTTAAAAAATGGAGTGCCGGAGGAATATCAGCACCCCGATAGGAAAAAGCCTTATGGTACAGCACATGCATTGCTTTGTGCCAAAGATGTGATCAATGAGCCTTTTGCAGTCATAAATGCAGATGATTTTTATGGTCAGGAAGCTTTTCAAGCTTTAGGGGAATTTTTAACCCATGAGGTAAAGCCGGGTTTACATTGTATGGTAGGCTATGCAATTAAAAATGTATTGTCCGACTATGGGACTGTTAGTAGAGGGGTTTGTGATGTTTCTCCTGAAGGTTTTCTTACGGGGATGATTGAGCGAACAGCTATATCTAAAAAGGAAGACGGAATTTACCATGAGGCTGATGGTGAAAAATTAAAAATTGATGCCGAAAACCCGGTGTCTATGAATTGCTGGGGTTTTCACCAGTCCATCTTTGAACAAACAGAGAAGCTTTGGCTAAGTTTCTTAAAAGAGAATAAAGAAAATTTAAAATCTGAATTTTACATTCCTAAAGTAGCCAACTCAATTATTACAGAAGGTATTGGAAAGGTTAAAATTCTTGAAGGGGGTAAAGTTTGGTTTGGTGTTACTTATGCTCAAGATAAGGAACATGTAATGAAGGAGTTGAAAAAACTTCACGCAGAAGGTGAATATCCGGCAAAACTTTGGTGAGAAAGCGAATATAAACGAGAAATTTACGATTTATGAGCCAATTAGGTCAGGAAATCTATAAAAAGTAGCTGTGGGGCGTCTTATCTCGCTTTCAGCTACTTTTGCTTTTATTTTTTATTAACTTTAACCACTTATTAGTTTGAAATTTATAGTTGAATAGCTATCCATGAAGAATATTGTCTTTTCAAACAAACCATTTGTTTTGGATTTTGGTTTGCTTTTATTGAGGGTGGGTGCCTCCCTGATGTTGGTCTCTCATGGATGGTCCAAGGTAATCCACTTCAGTGAAAGGCTCAATAGTTTTGCTGACCCTATTGGCTTGGGGCCTGCAGTGTCCTTGCAATTGGCTATTTTCGCCGAATTTTTCTGTGCAATATTTTTGATTTTAGGCTTTATGAGCAGGATCATACTTATCCCTATGATAATAAATATGGCTGTCATTGCTTTTATTGTTCATGGAGGAAGTGAATTTGGTAAACAAGAGCTTTCCTTGATCTATCTGCTTGTCTTTATTGTATTGTTGTTGTTAGGCCCCGGTAAGATTTCTTTAGATGGTACAATATTAAAAAGAAGAAGCAGGTATTAACCCTTTTCTACTTCCAAAACAGTATTGTTGGCGATTGTAAAGGATTTATAATCAGCAGTGATCCGGGTAAGAATTTCTTTGGATCTTTCGGGTCTTGTATCAGAAATAAATAATTGGCCAAACTCCTTATTGGCTACCGCTCTAATTAAGTGATGAATTCGGAAGTCATCTAGTTTATCAAATATGTCATCCAATAATAAAATTGGCTTGGTGCCTTTTATTTCCTTAAAAATATAAAATTGTGCTAGTTTTAAGCTGATTAGAAAAGACTTTTTTTGACCCTGAGAGCCAAACTTTTTTATTTGCTGCCCATCAAATGTGAAGTTGAAATCGTCTTTATGCGTGCCAAATCCTGTTCTTTTAAGTAAAAGGTCTTTATTGAGGTTGTTAATAAAGTCCAGATCAAAACTTTCTTTGTCTACCTGGCTTTGATATTCAATATTTACCATTTCTTTTGACCCGGAAATGGATGCATAATGAGTTTGAAAATGAATTAAGAATTGGCTCAAAAATGCATGTCTGGTTCTGTTAATTTCCTTAGAAAGCTTTAAGAGTTGTTCATCATAAGGTGCCAACTGAAGTTTGTCCAGGCGTTTTTCTTCAGCAAACCTTTTCAATAGGGCATTCCTTTGTTTTAAATTTTGCTGGTAACGTATGAGCAGGTGTAAATAATTTTGATCTGCCTGGCAGATCATGCTGTCAAAAAACTTTCTCCTTTCTTCACTGCCTCCATTGATGATTTCAGTGTCGTCCGGAGCAATAATCACTAAGGGGAGAAGTCCGATATGATCGCTTAGTTTGGTATAGGGTTTGCCATTTACTTCAATGCGTTTTTTTCTACCACCCTCAAAAAAACAATTGATTCCGAGCTCTTTTTCTTTAAGTTCAAACTCACCCTTAATTGTAAAAAACGCTTCACCATGCTTTATATGATGACTGTCTGTAGGTATAAATGCACTTTTTGTTAAGCATAAATAGTGAATGGCATCCAGAAGATTTGTCTTTCCTGCTCCGTTTGAGCCAAAAAAACAATTAACTCCTTGATTAAAAACCAAATCCAAAGCTTGGAAGTTTTTAAATTGAATTAATTTTAAGTTTTTTAAATACATGGCTTATACACAGGATGTTTTTTACTATTTTCGCAAAAGGCCTCAATATTGCTTTGATTTCACTATATTTGAGGCCAAAGTTAGTATATTTTATAGAATACGGTATGGCAAAGAAGAGTTCTAGTACAAGTAAATCTAAAGTAAAATATTCCAAAGAAACCTATAAGTATTGGTTTGAAAGCATGTTGCTTATGAGGCGTTTTGAAGAGAAAGCAGGACAGCTTTATGGACAACAGAAAATAAGGGGCTTTTGCCACTTATATATAGGTCAAGAAGCCTGTGCTGCAGGAGCAATCACTGCCCTCGAAAAAGAGGATAAATGGATAACTGCCTATAGGTGTCACGCGCAGCCTTTGGGCTTAGGTACCGATCCCGGAGCCATTATGGCTGAACTTTTTGGTAAAGCCACCGGCACTACCAAAGGTAAAGGTGGATCCATGCATATTTTTGATAAATCTAAAAACTTTGCTGGAGGACACGCCATTGTAGGCGCTCAAATCCCTATGGGCTTAGGACTTGGTTTTGCAGAAAAATACCTGGGGACCAAAAATTTATCGATCTGCTTTATGGGTGACGGTGCGGTAAGACAAGGTGCATTCCATGAATCCCTTAACTTGGCCATGCTTTATAAAACTCCGGTTATTTTTGTGATAGAAAATAATGGTTACGCCATGGGGACTTCTGTAAAGCGTTCATCGAATGTAGACGAGCTTTATAAATTGGGTGAATCTTATGATATTCCTTCCTTTCCTGTGGATGCCATGAACGTGGAAGAAGTTCATGAAGCAGTGAAAGAAGCAGCCGAAAGGGCTAGAAAAGGCGATGGACCAACCTTGCTCGAGTTCAGAACCTACAGGTACAAAGGTCACTCTATGTCTGATCCTCAGAAGTACAGAACCAAAGAGGAGGTAGAAGAGTACAAACAAAGAGACCCCATCGAGCAGGTTCGAGCTACTATTTTAGAGAATAATATTCTTTCTGAAGATGATATCAAGGGAATTGAAACAGAAGTGAAGCAAAAAGTTGCTGACGCTGTTAAATTTGCTGAGGAGTCTCCTTGGCCTGAGGGTGAAGATGCCTTTAAGGATGTATATGTAGAGGATGATTATCCTTTTGTAAGAGAATAAATAATATTAATTGAAAATAAAAAAAGCCATTCTAGGAACCCCTTGAATGGCTTTTTTTATCTCAGTACATTTGACAAAAGACAGTTGATTAGCCACTGTTGTTGAATCCTCTTTACAATAGTGGGGGCTTTTATCGCCATTTAAGAGATTGGCATGCTTAGATTTCTTCAATGGTATTTTTTAGGTTTCGCATGGTATTCCATAAGTTCTTTCTGATGATTGGATCTACTATCCATCTTGGCAAACCTTTTTCAGGCACCGAAATGATGTGGTACCTTATTAGGGTATAACCCTCTTTTTTTGTAACAATCCATCTACCTTCCAAGCCCGTCATCTGTTCCATTTCTTCTCCAGTAGAAAAAAATCTGCTATTCGAAGAATTGAAATAAATTCTCGTGCTCTCCTTTCCCTCTTCTAATCGGTTGTTTAAATAACACTCCCTGTCTGATAATGGGAAAGGGAAACTGTAACGCATATAGCTTACCCATGACTTGGGACCGGTCTTTTTAATTTTATAGGCCAGGGTATTGTCATTCCAGCGCATTCCATAATCCTCCTTTGTCAATACTTTCATAACATTTTTATAAGAGGCTTGGATCATAATGGTAAACTTTACTTCTCGACTTTTGGTCCCATCTTCCATATTGATCCAACGTTCATAGAAGGATAGTCCATTTCCTTCTTTTATCAATTCAAATTCCGGTGGCATATTGGCACTGGCGAAAGTGAAGACAATGGTGAAAATATAAATTGGGACGCTAAATAATATTGATTTCATAATGACTGATTTATTTAGGAGGTATTTATTGCCTCTTATAATATAGACAAGAAGACCATGATTTACCCTTGGTAAAAAAAATGATTTGAAAGTAAGGGTATATGTCGAGTGGGTTGTCAAACCTATGAATCGATAAATACAATAATCATGAAAATTCCTTACCATAGATTTAAAATTTGTACAGCATTGGTTATGCTGTTTTGCAGTTCCTTAACGGTAGTCTTGGCGCAGACAACACGGCCGGCACATATAGGGTTCATTTACCCGATCAGTACCAATGGGCTAAGCGCACCCAATATAACAAACAACTTTAGCCTTCATGCTTTGGGAGGCCTTTCCGCAGGGGAAAAGGGCTTGGCAATTTATGGCCTGGCAGGGATGGTGCAAGGAGATGCAAATGGTCTGCAAGTGGCCGGGTTGTGGTCGAAAGTAAGAGGAGATGTGGAAGGACTTCAGGTTGCCGGGCTAATGAATGAAGCTCGAAGTGCGAATCAGGCTGTACAGATAGCTGGAATAGTTAACTTATTAGAAATGGATGCACCTGTACAAGTGGCAGGGATATTCAATAAGGCAAGACATGTGCAAGGTTTCCAAACTGCGGGGATATTTAACTTATCTCAATCTGCTAAAGGTGCTCAGGTGGCTGGGATTGCTAATCTTACCAACACTGTAGATGGTATTCAAATAGCAGGCATAGTCAATGAGGTGGACAGTGTCAAGGGTGTGCAAATTGCAGGAATTGTGAATCGGGCTAAAAAGGTAAATGGAGTACAGATAGCAGGTGTAGTGAATATTGCTGAAAGTAGTGATTATCCCATTGGGATAATAAACCTTATCCAAGATGGGGAAATAAGGCTAGGACTATATGCTGATGAAAATCTCACCTCCATGATTATTTTAAAATCCGGAGGGAAGAAATTGTATGGAATTGTAGGTTTAGGTTCAAATCTCCAATACCACGAGCTTCCTTATGCTGTAGAGGCCGGGATTGGTTTAAAAGTTGTGGATGGAAGCCATTTTCGTTTAGATGTAGAAGGAACCAACCTGTTTATGACTAATTTTAAACGAAGAGGAGAGTATTCCAGGTCCGGACTTAAAGTTCTTCCTGCCATCGTCCTGTCAAATAAAGTGGAAGTTTTTGCCGGGCCTAGCATCAATTATATGCATACCAAATATGCCATTGGGGATGAATTGGCCGGGATGAGTTTATGGAACAGGGAGAGAAGAAATGTTTACAAGGCAATTCATTTGGGACTGTCTGCTGGGATAAACTTTAGAATCTACTAAATTAGCATGAATTCATGCAGGAAAGGCTGTGGGGTAAAAACCTATAATGATAATCCCATGCAACCCAATAAATGGGTGGACAAAAATGCTTTTTATATGCTCAATTGGTTTCTAGAAAAGTCATTTTTTTAAAAAAAATAAAGTATTTGGATGTTGATTTCCAATTGTTTGAGAAATTTTCACATTGAAACAAGGGTAAACTGAGTTTGAGTTGTCCTTTTAATGAAAGCAATTATATTAATATCAAGCGTAAGTGAGGGTAAGTTCAAATGTAAAGGAAGAACCGCCATTGAAGGTGGATGACAAGTTGTTTGAAGAGGTCTTTAAAAATCACTTCAAAGCCTTGTATGGCTATGCCCGAGTGCTGTTGAAAGATGAAGTGGTGGCAGAAGAAGTTGTGCAAACTGTTTTTTTAAAGCTTTGGGAAAAGAGAGGGACTGTAAAGATCACTACTTCATTAAAAGCCTATCTCTATAAAGCGGTTTATTATGATGCCTTGAATTACCTCAAACATGAAAAAGTAAAAATGAAACACAGGGAGAGAAAACAACATGAGTATGCCGGGGACAGGTCGATTGGGGCTGTTGTTGACCATTCTGTGGAAGAAAAAGAAATTCAAAATAGATTGAACCTTGCATTAATGGCTTTGCCTGACAAGTGCCGGAAAGTATTCCAACTTAGCAGATTTGAAGAACTTAAATATGCGGAAATTGCTGAAAGAATGGGTATTTCTATAAAAACGGTGGAAGGTCATATGGGAAAGGCCCTAAAAACCTTAAGACTGGAACTGGCGGAATTTCTCCCCCTGTTTTTGATAATATTGGCAGATAAATTTTAAGTGATGGAAGATAGCTTACTTATAAAATACCTGCTCAAGGAAACCAGTAAAGAAGAGTCTATTGCTGTGAAAAGCTGGGTAGGGGCAAGTAAAGAAAATGAGAAATATTTCGATGACTTTTGCTGGGTATGGGAAAAATCCAAAGAAATAGTCAATGCTGAAGAGATAGATGTAGATAAAGCATGGGAGCAGTTTAAAAAGAATAGAGAATCAAAACTTTTAAAACCAGACCTAAGGAGTAGTCAAAGGTTATTATCATCGCCATGGGTTAAAATAGCTGCTACGGTTGTGTTGTTGTTGGGGGTGCTTGCCATAGTATTTTCTTTTTTACCCCACTCCGGAAAAGCGTTTTATGGCAGTGTGGACCTGGCTTCTTTAGAAGAGTCTAAGGAAGAGGTTTTACTGGATGGGTCCCAGCTTACCCTTAATAAGCATACCCGACTCTCCTACAGTCAGCGGTTTTTAGGGGATGACCGTTTCGTAGCGCTTATGGAGGGGGAGGCTTATTTTGAAGTTCAAGAGAATCCCCAAAAGCCATTTATAATTGCAGTGGATGAGGTAGAAGTGAAGGTGTTAGGGACTTCCTTTAATATTAAAAAAGCCGAAGGAAAAACCGTTGTTATAGTAGATGAAGGCTTGGTGCAAGTGAGTACCGGAAAGGAGAAGTTGTTCCTTACAAAAAATGAAAAAGCTACCATATTTACCAATGATGAAACCATTCGAAAGGAGCCTTCACAAAATCAATTGTTTAAATATTACGTTAGCAAAGAATTTGTAGCAAAAGATATGGCTTTAGAGGAACTGATTGAGGGGTTAAATGAAGCCTACGGTAGTAAAATTGAGCTAGTCTCGGAGCGTGCCCGAAGCTTGTCTATTACCACTACACTGCCTTTTGGACCCCTTGAAGATAATCTTGAAATTATCCGTCAAACACTGGGGGTGTCCATCTCTCATGAGGCTGGTGCAATAATTATTGAATAATTCTTTACCTTCGAAGGGTCTGTTGATAATTGCTATGATTTTTAAAATTCGCTGGTTTTTTCTGTTGTTCACCATTTTCCTGACGCCTCAAAAATTTGTTAGTGCCCAGGATTTTCTATTGCATGAGATGAATTATGAGGTGGCTAACCAAGTCGCCTTGGGGAATGTCATGGATGAGTTGTCTCAGGAACAGGGGTTTTATTTTTCCTACCAAAGTAGCCTAATTGATCTGGATGAAACGGTTTCTGTACCCTCATACGAGGGGCAGGTAGCTGGTTTTCTTCGTTTGCTGCTTGGGGAGGATTTTGAATTTAAAGAGCATGACAAATATGTAATTATTAAATATGCACCGGGTAAATTGGATGTTGATTTAATTGAAGGGAACAAGCGCTCAATGCTTAAGGGGAAAGTTAGAGATTTACATAGCGGCGAAGCCGTTCCATTTGCCAGTGTTTATGAAAAGAATAGCATGGTTTCTTCCTTGTCTGACCAAAATGGGGACTTCGAGTTAAAATATAAAAAGCAGCCGGATGACCTTGTTTGGTTGACCGTTAGCAAGGAAGAGTACCGAGATACTTCTTTTGTGATTTTACCATCAGTTGATGTAGGCTTAAGGGACAAATCCAGAAAGCTAAGGTTTTATCCGGAAGACGGAGCTGTTGAAGCAATGGAAAACAGTGCGCTTGGGCGTTTATTTATTGGATTTAGACAAAGGGTGCAAAGGCTAAATTTGGGTGGTTTTTTTGCAGAAAGCCCTATGCAGGTATCCCTTACGCCGGGGTTGAGTTCCCAAGGGGTCTTTAATAGCCAGATGATTAATAATTTTTCCCTAAATATTCTGGGAGGCTATACTGCCGGAGTGGAGGGGTTGGAAATTGCCGGCATTTTCAATATCAATCAGAAAGATGTAAAAGCGTTTCAGGTAGCAGGGATTTTTAATATGACAGGTGGGGATGTGGATGGTTTTCAAGCTTCCGGCATTCATAATTTCGTGTATGGCAAGGTGAATGGTTTTCAGGTTGGCGGAATTTACAACCATGTAAAGGGAGAAGTAAATGGTGGACAAGTTGCCGGAATCTATAATTTCAGTCAAGGTTCATCCGATATTCAAATAGCAGGTTTACTTAATAAAACGGACCAAGCTAATGTTTTACAAATAGCAGGTCTATCTAATCGTGCAGATCGTAGTACCGGCGCATTCCAGATTGCAGGATTAAATAATTATTCGCAAGGAGAGGTGAGCTACCAGATCGCCGGGCTCGTAAACAAGGCAGAACATGTTTCTGGTGTTCAATTGGCCGGGTTAATAAATATTGCCAAGTCGAGTGATTATCCCATCGGTCTGATTAATCTTATAGAAAACGGAAGAAAGAGCCTGGCTGTAGGTATAGATGAGACTGGGATCGGGCAAATTACTTTCCGTTCCGGTGGAAGAAAGTTGTATGGGATTGTGGGCCTGGGTATGAGGGAGCTTAGTGAAAGGATGTATGGTTTAGATTTAGGGTTTGGTTTGCATGTATTGGATAAAAAGAAACTGTTGATGGACTTTGAATTTGTTAATCGGCAAATAACTGATTTTTCCGAATTTTCAAACAATACAAGTTTTTTTAGATTGATTCCCGCCTATAAGTTAGGGGATCGTTTGAGTATTATGGGAGGACCTTCCATTGGGTTTACCGTCTTTGATAAAAACTGGGAATATCCAAGTCCCGGTTATGTGTTGGCAGGTAGAACCACAAAAAACGGAAGGTATGCCTTGCATGCTGGTTTTTACGCAGGTGTAGCCTATTCGTTATGACCCGAATCATAATTTCTTTTACTTACTGTCCTTTGGTAGAGAGTTGAAATTGCCCGTTGATTTTTTGCTGATGGGGCACATTCAAAAGAGCTATTCTGTGTTTTGAACTTTTTTCCCTTACATTTAACGCTTAAAATCATTTAATTTACAAGAATTACCCATGATTTTAAATTCTTACTCAAGTGTTCGCTGCCTGAGTCAATGAGAATATTATTCTTTTATGAAAAATCCAAACAAGAACAAGACGCCAAAATTTATAGCAATAAGTGAGCAAGTAATAGATAAAATTATTAGCGGTGAATTGTTGCCCGGAGACAAGGTCCCTTCTGAGAATGAATTGATTCACACCTTTGGTGTTAGTAATACGACTGCTAGAAAAAGCCTTCTGGAAATAGAGTCCAGGGGCTATGCGCAAAGAATCAAAGGGAAAGGGACGTTTGTGTTAAATAAAACGGGGGATTATCACTTGGTAAGAACCTTGGGGTCAATTGATGCCACAAGGAGAGGTTTTGATGAAAGTTTGAAAGTGGAAGGTTTTGAGCCCAAGACCATTGTGTTAGAAAAAACAGTCTTGGATCATGGGGTGTCAGCAGAAATAAGTGGTAAAAACTATATTATTGAAGGCCCTGTTTTGAAAGTGCATCAGCTGAGATATGCAGATGATATGCTATTGAAAGATGAGACCAAATATATATCCTTAAAATATTGTCCAAAAATCAATAGGCTTTCAACTGAGCTGTCCTACTTTAAGGTTTATGAGGATAAATACAAGCTGAAGATATCAGATATTAAGCAAACCTTAAGTGCCATAATTCTTCCACCTGAAGATGGCGATAATAATTTTGACATAGATTACCCATTGCCGGTTTTTGTCTTGGATAGTGTGGTGATAAGTGGTAAAGCCAATGTGCTTGAATTGGAGAAGTCTTTGTATAGAGGGGATAAATACAAATTTGCGATCATTGCACATCCCGAATACAAAGGCTGAATAATTTACAACTTAAATTTCAATGTTTTTTTTCAGTAATTGTCTCCGAGAGGGGGCATGGATTCATTCCGTATTTTCTAACTTAGGGCGTTAAGATATATTTTAAATGATCTTAATATTCGGAATTAAGTTTTGTTTTTATGTGATTATGGTTTCATAGTATCTTTATTTATATAATTATCTTGTTTATTTGATTATTAAGTGATATCATTGTTTTATTAACTTAGAGCGTTAAGATAATGAGCCCAAAAATCCGATGGTATATTTTAGCAATGATTTTTATTGCTACAGGTCTAAATTTTTTAGACAGGCAGGTCTTGTCCATGACCATAATCAAAATTCAGGAAGAACTTTCAATTTCAGATGTACAGTATGGTTGGGTAAACACCGGCTTTCTGATTAGCTATGCTTTGATGTTTACGGTTGGAGGCAGATTGATTGATAGATTTGGAGGAAAGAAGGGATTGGGTTTATCGGTAGGGATATGGTCTTTGGCAAGTGTTCTTCATGGGGTCATGAATACTTTTTCTCAGTTGTTAGGATTTAGATTTTTATTGGGAGTGGGAGAAGGGGCTTGTTTTCCCGGTGCTGCAAAATCAGTCTATGAATGGTTTGATGAAAAGGAAAGGGCTTTTGCCAATGGAATTGCAATTGGCGGCGCAGCAATAGGAGCGGTGGCTGCACCTCCTTTGACTATATTGATTGCCGGGGAATATGGTTGGCGCTGGAGTTTTGTAATTCCCGGGCTTATAGGTTTTATATGGCTTGTACTTTGGTTTGGACAGTCATGGAAAAAAAGTATTCATGCACGAGAGGCAAAAGAAATGGCTGAGCCTGCAGTCCAAATTTCTATAAAAAAGCTGCTCCAAAATAAAACAGTACAGGTATTTATATTGATTAGGTTTTTATTAGACCCGGTATTTTACTTTTTAATGTTTTGGGTGCCTAAATATCTAAACCAAGAGCGAGACTTATCATTCGAACGGATTGGAGAATTGTTTTGGATCCCTTTCTTGGCCTTGGGCCTTTCGAATATCCTAGGAGGCTGGTGTTCAGATAAATTGGTCAAGCACAATTTCACTATTAATGCTGCAAGAAAGTGGGTAATGGGATTTGCGGCAGCCTTGACTTTGGTGGCTCCTTTTATATCATCAGTTTCCACAATTGAAGTAGCGATACTGCTGATGAGTTTAATGATGTTGGCCCATGGCTTTTGGATCACAAATTATATTACGGCCATAGCGGATGTATTTGGTAAATATGCAACATCTTCAGTTGTAGGCTTATCCGGAACGGCAGGTGCTATTTCAGGAATGATCATTAATCCTTTGATAGGCTGGATTGCTCAAAACTATTCCTACGGCCCACTTTGGTTGGTCTCCGGCATCATGTATCCTTTAGCCTTTGTCATTCTAATGGTATTTATACCTAAAATCAAAACGATCGAATTGAGTACATAAAATTCAACTGACAGTTGGGCTTGATCCTTACTGCTGAATTAAACATAGTGCGTTAACAGGAAGTAAAAAAACTGAAACTTAATACAATGAAAGAAAGTATAGGAAAGGTTAACCCGGTGGAGGGGAAATATAAAATTGAACGTAGAAAATCATCATTGCCCAGGATTGGGGTTTTTGGCGTCGGTTATTTCAAATATTGGGCTCAATTTGATGGGCTTTTGGATGCCTTATTAGCCAAGCAAAAAGTGTTTATAGAAAAAATTGAACATAACAATGCGGAGGTAATAGATTTTGGTTTGGTGGATGATGCACAATCAGCCTATGATTTGGTACCAAAACTACAGGCTGCAAACCTAGATTTGATATTTTGTGACATGCTCACTTATGCCACCTCAAGCACCTTTGGTGTTATTATCAAAAACATCAATGTGCCAATAGTATTGGTGGCCTTACAACCAGATAAGGCCATGGATTACAGTAGGGCCTCAACATACATGCAGCTGTACAATGATGATGTTTGCTCTTTGCCTGAGTTTGCAGGGGTGGCTGTTAGGATGGGTAAGAGCGTGCCTGAAGTCATCATCGGTACTTTACATGACGATCCCGAATCAGAGCGAATGATAGGAGAGTACTGCCGAATAGCAAATGTTCTTCATGGTCTAAAAACGGCAAGAATAGGTCATATTGGACATCCTATTGAGGCAATGCTAGACAT
>NZ_CAXBOC010000004.1:0-30656 GCF_963976465.1 uncultured Cyclobacterium sp.
GCCCTATTGAATTGTTTATTTCCAATGGAGAAATTCGGGTATCAAAAACCTTTGCCATTGAAGAAATCAATGTTCCTGCTCCTTTTGAGATCAGTGATAGTTCATTGACCATATTTGCAAGTTCCAGAAATGGCTTAGGATTGACCGGCCAAACAAATTTTGCCATCAATCAGGTAGGTGAAGGTCATATTAGCGCTACAGCATCTACTGCTTCAGGTTTTGAACTTGAGGGGGCATTTAATTTTGATTCTGAATTATTTGATCCGGCGGAGATCAATATGGAATACAAGGAAAATATCTGGACCATAGGTGGCGAAATAGGAATTCCGGAGGGCAAATTAAGGGGTATCAAATCCGCAACCATTACGGCCAGTTACAGTGAGAACAATTTCTCAGCAACAGGTGAAGCAGAATTAGATGTTCCGGGGGTAGAACGGGGTAATATGGCTTTCAATTTTGGAGAGGACGGTTGTTCTTTCAGTGGAGATTTTGACTTAAATAGTGATATACCGGGGATTACCGGAGGAAATGTAGCGGCCAGTGTTGCCAAACCTGCAGGAGCGGAGAATTATGAAATAATGGTTACAGGTACTGCTAATCCAGACATACCGGGAATTTCATCCACACTGACCGTAACCTATGAAAATGGTGCGCTAACCATAGAAGGCTCAGCTGCCTATAGCCGAGGTATGCTGAGTGGAACAATAGAAGTGGGAGCCACCAACCGACCTATTGGTGAAGATGGACAACCAACAGGTGATCCGGATGAGACCATGCGGGTGTATGGTGGAGGAGAACTTACGCTTCAACTAACCCCTTGGCTCGCTGCAACTGCAGGAGTAAGGTTACTTCCAAATGGGGAAATAGAGGTAACAGCCAGACTGGCTTCAGAAAGTTATGAAGTTTTCCCAAGAAAAGAATTCAATAGGAATTTGTTTAGGGCGCCAACCATAGAAATCCCTTTATTTGCCATTCCCATAGGTCCACGAAGTATTGGCCTCGTAGCTCAAATTGGAGGTGGTTTGGATTTTACCGCAGGATTTGGACCGGGAGAGCTCAGAGAAATTTCAGCAGAAATCACTTATAATCCCGAAAGAGAGGATGAAACTACCATCAGCGGTCATGGGGAGTTTGCCATTCCGGCAGATGCAGGACTTACCTTAAGAGGGGACTTGGGATTGGGCGTAAGTGTAGCGATAGCTAGCTTGACAGGAGGTATAGAGTTAACCGGGGAATTAGGTTTGGAAGGGGAAGCGGCAGCTGAAGTAGATTTAAATTGGGGACCTCAAACCGGCTTGTCACTAGATGCAACCGGAAGGATTACTGTAAATCCTAAATTTATCTTTGAGGTGAATGCCTTTGCAAGAGCAAGTCTCGGTGTTGGGCTTTTGTCGGTGTCCGAAACATGGCGACATAATTTGGCCGGTTTTGAATGGGGGCCTGACATACAATTTGGATTGGTGTTTCCCGTCAATTATCGTGAAGGAGAACCTTTTGATATGTCTTTCGATGATATTGAAGTGATTTACCCTGATTTGGATATTGCCAATATGGGCAAAGGACTTGCACGAGATATTAAAAACGATTTATTCGATTAAATGAGTATTATGGAAAAAGAGAAGGCAATAGCCTTGAACAATGAGGGGGCCAGGCATTTTTTGAATCAATCTTTTGGTAAGGCAGAGGAATGTTACCTTAAAGCTTATGCCATAGACCCGAACAATACCTCCCTATTAAATAATATGGGACTATTTTATCAGCAACAAAAAGCCATAGATAAATCTATAAGCTTTTTTGAAAAAGCAATAGCAATTACTGTCAAGCCTCATTTCCTGGTTAACTTGGGAAATGCCTTGTCTATGAAAGGTAAATTTGAGTTGGCATGGAAAAAGTATTTTGAAGCGAATGAGCGGTTTCCTGAACATGAAAATGCAAAAATTGGCCTGGCCAAGTTAGCTACACATATTAATAAACTGGATCAAGCGGTTCAAATATGGCAAAGCATCATAGCTTCCAATCCAAGTGAACAGCATAAGACTCAACTGGTCAAGGTTTATATGAAGAAGCAGGCGTGGGAAAGAGCCATCCAATTGTTAAATGCCATGGAATCGGACAGTAAGGGAGGCGAGTTATGGTTTTTATCGGGACAATGCGAATTGCAGTTAAAAAATTACGGATTAGCCCTTAAAGCATTTAAATCAGCATTGGCTGAGGAGCCGGACAATACCAGCTATCGGCATTATTTGGCCATGACTTACCTTGGTATGGGGAACGTGGAGGATGGATTGGATCAATTGATAAAAAATGAACGGTTGGCGCCCGAAAACCCGGCCATATTAACAGATATAGCGGTGGTATATATGAGTAAAGGAGATTTTGATGCCGCTTCAAACTACCTCAACAAAGCATTGAATTTTGCTCCGGATTTTGAAAAAGCCTTGTATTACAAGTCTCAAATTAATTCTGCCCGACAAAAACAAAATTGATAAACAGTAGGTATTTGTAAAGATTTATGAAACAATTGTTGATTTTTTTGGAAAAGGTGATCAAAAGCAGAATGGACCATGAACTTGGGAAAACAGAAACATTGGCAAAGCCAAATCTGGATTTGTTCTTTGATTCGAATGATTTTCTGGGAAAAACAATCAAATCCCTTGATATAAAGAATCAGGAGTTGTTGCTGTTATCATTGGCGATGGTACCCTATATCAATCCGGGATTTTTGAGTAAAATGGTTCAGGACTACTTTCCCGAAGGGACTTCTCTACCGGAGTTTGGAGGCTATAAAACAAAATACCATAGGGGAATTATTCCTACAGGAGAAACCCTCATGTATCTTCTGGCAGGGAGTGACCCTGACTCCAGAAAGAAATATTTTTCAATATTCAGAGATTCCAGATTATTAAAGGAGGGGCATATTATTCTTGGAGAGGCAGCTGAAGAAGAACCATTTTATGCTGCCCCTTTGTATCCTGATCAGGAATTTGCAGATAAAATTTTAATGGAAAGTATTAGACCTCCAAAACCAAGCACCAATTTCCCTGCAGAAAGGATTCAAACCGACCTAAATTGGGACGACTTGGTTTTGTCTGAAAAAACACTAAAACAAATTAAGGCTTTGGAAGACTGGCTAATTTATAATGATCGGCTTATGGAAGAATGGGGTTTGAAAAAAAGTGTAAAGCCAGGTTATAGGGTTATGTTTTTTGGTCCTCCGGGAACAGGAAAAACCCTTGCAGCAGGTTTATTAGGGAAATATACCGGTAAAGAAGTATACAGAGTAGATTTATCTTTGGTAGTTTCAAAATACATTGGAGAAACAGAAAAAAATCTTTCTAGGCTTTTTCAAAAAGCATCCGGTAAAGGATGGATCTTGTTTTTTGATGAAGCTGATGCACTTTTTGGTAAAAGAACCAATCTAAAAGATGCAAAAGACAAGCATTCCAACCAAGAAGTAGCTTATTTGCTTCAAAGAATAGAGGCTTATCCGGAAATGGTAATCCTTGCTTCTAATTTTAAAAGTAATTTAGATACTGCTTTTATTAGAAGGTTTCAGACGATTATTGACTTTGAGCCTCCCGGTGTAGCAGAAAGGCTGGCTTTATGGAAGCAGTATTTACCGAAAACGGTAAAGTTAGAAAATAAAATAGTGATAGAAGATTTGGCACGAAAATACCAATTGACCGGAGCCAATATTGTCAATATAATCCAGCAATTGGGATTAAAGACTTTGGCAGGAAAACAAAGTCAAATCAATGAAGACTTATTGATCCAATGTATTCGATATGAAATTCAGAAAGAAGGTAAAATTCACTGATTTCCTTTTCACCCAAAATTTAAAAGTAGTTTAACCAACCATCACGATGAAAGAAAAAATAAAAGTAGTCCAGCAACTCTTGGCAGAAAAAGGCTTGTACAATGGAGCAATAGACGGTGATTTTGGACCTAAAACCCTTGTTGCGCTTAATCAGGTAGCAGGTATCCCCCAAAACCTTCCACAAGTAAGAAAAATCACCATGATGATACAGCTAGGGGCAAGGGAGAAAGGTTTTAATTCCGGAGCAATTGATGGGATGTGGGGCCCTCAAACCCAGTTTGCCTTTGAAGAATTGGTGTATTTGCAAAAGTTTGGTAAGCCAAGTGATCCTTGGAGACCGGAAGACATCAACCCCATGAATCGATGGCCAAGGCAGCATTCAGCTGCTTTTCATGAATTCTACGGGCTTAGGGCCAAAAATCTGGTTACCATTCCTGTGCCCTACGAAATGAAAATTGCTTGGGACATGAGGTACAGGGCAAGAAAGATTACTTGTCATAAAAAAGTAGCGGAAAGTTTATACCTGGTGCTGGAAAATGTCCTTAAAATATATGGGGAAAATGAAATTAATAGATTGGCATTGAATAGATTCGGTGGCTGTTTCAATAACAGGTTGATGCGTGGAGGGACGCAATGGTCTACCCATTCCTGGGGTGTAGCCTTGGATTTTGACCCGGCGAGAAACCAATTGAAGTGGGGTAGAAATCAGGCCGCATTTGCACATCCTGTATACAATGACTGGTGGCGTTGCTGGGAAGAAGAAGGTTGGGTTAGCCTTGGGAGAAGAAGAAATTATGATTGGATGCATGTACAAGCGGCTGAAATATAATCTCAACCCATAATCCTAATTCGACCTAAGATTTTCATTTTTCAATTGGTTTTACATATGGGTTTTATGGGGGCAATCTTGAAGGGAAGAAGCTTTGTGCCAAAACCACTAGCATATAGTCCTACCTGGACACTATTGACAGATAGCTAAATATTACAAGCGCTTATTAGGGTGGGGATGGAGAGATCGGATAATCCTCTTTATAGAGGTAAAATCATTAGGTTTTCCCTAATAAGAAAATTATTTAAGCTATTAAGGCTCAAAATATTTGATATGCAACTTTGATGTTCTAATTTTAGAGGATAAAGAAATTACTGCAATTGATTTTTATGGATGAAGCATTTCTTTATGCAATGGCAATTTTTTATTTAACAATGGGTGTGATGCATTTTGTAAAACACCGTTTGTTTACAAGTATTATTCCGCCCTTTATTCCTGTACCCAACTTGGTAAATAAATTAGTAGGGGGTATTGAGCTGGGATTAGGGCTTGGCTTGTTTTTTGAAACAAGTCGTACTGAAGCTGCCTATGGAATCATCCTTTTGTTAATTGCGGTTTTTCCAGCCAATCTATACATGTATCAAAGAAAGCATTTAGGTATTCCAAAGTGGTTGTTGTTGATAAGACTACCGATACAATTGGTATTAATTGGCTGGGCATATATGTACACTTAAATTAGAGAAAATTGACTTTTAGTGAATTTAATTTTGTTCCCGAACTACAAGAAGGTTTGGACGCAATGGGTTTTGAAAAAGCAACCCCAATACAAGAACAAGCAATACCAATTATTTTGGAAGGCAAAGATATCATTGCCACTGCACAAACCGGAACAGGTAAAACAGCTGCCTTTATCTTGCCTGTTCTCAATAAAATAAGTAAAAGTAAGGGAAAAGGCGTTAAGGTATTGATCATTGCTCCAACCCGAGAATTGGCCATTCAGATTGATCAACAAATTCAAGGCCTCGCCTATTTTTTAGGTATTAGCTCAATACCAATTTATGGAGGAGGGGATGGAAAGGTATGGGAACAACAAAGAAAAGCCTTGGAAATGGGTGCCGATATTGTCGTTGCTACACCGGGAAGGTTAATCGCTCTGCTGGCAGGAGGGAAAGTGAAATTTGACAGCCTGGAAAACCTAATTCTAGATGAAGCAGATAGAATGCTGGACATGGGCTTTTCAGATGATATATTAACAATTGTCAAACACCTTCCGCAAAAAAGGCAAACCCTGTTGTTTTCAGCAACCATGCCTCCAAAAATCAGGCAGTTTTCTCAACAGATTTTACACAAGCCGGAGCAAATATCTATTGCCCTTGGTAAAACTGCAAAAGGTGTAAGTCAATATGTTTATCATGTTTATGATGGGCAAAAAGAAACATTAGCCAATCATATTCTTAAATCTCAAGATTATCAGGCGGTCATCATTTTCTGCTCCACCAAAGACAAAGTTAAGTCTTTATTTAAAACCCTAAAAAAATCATTTATGGTGGAGGCTTTTCATGCTGATTTGGATCAGAATGAGCGGGAAAAAATCATGTCAGCCTTTAAGAACAAATCGCTCAAAATATTGGTAGCTACAGATATCCTTTCCAGAGGCATAGATGTGGAAGACATAGAACTGGTAATCAATTTTGATAGTCCGAATGACCCGGAAGATTATGTTCACCGAGTAGGAAGAACAGCCAGGGCAGAGAAAAAAGGAAAGGCTGTAACCTTCGTAAATGAGAAAGACAGGTACAAGTATAGAAATATCGAAAACCTTATCGGCATGGAAATTGAGGTATTGCCTAACCCGGAAGATATCGGTGCAGGGCCTGATTTAAATAAAAAGCATGCTAAGAAATCTTCTGGAGGAAATAAAAGGTCTTCATCAAATTATAAAAAGAAAAAGCCATTTAGAAAACAATCTAAACCTAAAGAAAATAGAAATTCAAATAGCCCTGAAATTGGAAATCAGGAAACCAAGGCTAAAGCCAAACCCGCAGATGGAAAAGGGAAGTTTCGTGAACGTAAAAACATAAAAGATGGGCTTGATTAATTGAAATCAAATTAAATCATACCTATGCTTGCATCTGAAAAATCTGTATACATAATTGGCGCTGGAATATCCGGTTTAGTAGCGGCAATAGAATTGGAAAAAGCCGGATATTTCCCGGTGATTCTCGAGGCTTCAGATGGTATAGGAGGAAGGGTTAAAACTGTTGAAGCCTACGGTTATCTGCTCGACCAGGGTTTTCAGGTCTTGCTTACCTCCTACCCAGAATTGAGTAGGTACCTTGATTTGGATAAACTGAACTTGAAGAAGTTTAAACCCGGAGCGATAATTTTTGAAGGAGGAGAAGACTCATTTGCTGTACATGATCCCATAAGGAATCCTCTGAAGTTGTTTTCCATGGCTTTTTCTAAAGTGGGGACAGTCTGGGACAAATACAAAATGTATTCCCTTACTAAAGCACTTAAAGAGAAGAGTATAGAAGAAATTTTTGACAGCCCCCAGCAATCAACTATAGCTTACCTGGAAGGTTATGGCTTTTCGAAAAGAATTATTCATAATTTCTTCAAACCATTCTTTAAAGGGATTTTTCTTGAAGAAAATTTATCAACTTCTTCTGCAATGTTTGAATTCGTTTTTAAAATGTTCGGAGAAGGTTATGCTGCGGTTCCTGAAAAAGGGATGGGAGAAATAAGCCGTCAACTTTATGCTCAACTTGAGCACACACAGGTAAGGTTTCAAACCAAAGTAACTTCGATAGAAAAAAACACGATTCATTTGGAGTCGGGGAATCAATTGACTGCTGACCAAATTATTATTGCAACAGCTCCAAATGAGATCATTGGCAAAGAAATATTGAAATACCACAAGGTTACCAACTTGTATTTCACTTTACAGCAATCCTTTATTTGTAAGCCGATGATAGGACTTGTACCTGATGAGGAATACCTGATAAATAATCTGGTATTTATGACAGATGTAAGTAAGCGTTATTCCAGTGATGGGCGAGCACTTCTTTCTGTTTCCATCACCAAGGATATTAGAGGTGTTGAATCCCTAGAAAATCAGGTTTCCAAGGAGTTGGAAGCATTGACAGGTATCAATGCCAATCATTTTGAACACATCAAAACTTTTTCGATTGACAACGCACTGCCAGTACTTTCAGAAGTTAAAAACACACTACCATTGCAACACGTGAAACTGTATGATAATGTTTATCTGGCAGGAGATCACCTTTTGAATGGCTCAATAAATGCAGCCATGACCTCCGGAAGACTTGCAGCCAAGACTTTGATGGCCAATGACGTATAGCAAGGTTATGGTTACCATGTATTCTACTTGGTTTTTTTTAAAGGATATGGGTTTAAAAGACTTTAAATTCTTGCTTGGAAGGTGTACAAATCATGGTAACGGCCCTTGGACTGAATCAACTCATCGTGTTTCCCTCGTTCTACAATCTGACCTTTTTCTATGACCAATATTTGATCAGCTTGCCTTATGGTACTTAGTCTATGGGCTATGACAAATGTAGTCCTTCCTGCCATTAGACTTTTTAAACTGGACTGAATGAAATGCTCACTTTCTGCATCTAAATTACTTGTAGCCTCATCCAAAATTAATATGCGTGGATCAGCCAAAATTGCTCTGGCAATAGCCAATCTCTGTCTTTGACCTCCGGAAAGTTTTACTCCCCTTTCTCCAATTACTGTTTCCAGCCCATTTTCAAATTGATCTGTAAATTGATTCACATAAGCAGACTTTACTGCCTCTTGAAGCAATTCCTCAGAAGCATTCGGTCTTGGGAACATGATATTTTCCCTGATTGTCCCCTCAAACAGAAAATCATCCTGAAGTACTACACCCAATTGTTTCCTAAATGAATTCAGATCCACTTTACTCAAGTCCTGACCATCTATACTAACAATCCCTTTGGAAGGGATTAGAAAGGAAGCAACGAGTCCTGAAATGGTTGTTTTTCCTGATCCGGAGCTACCTACCAAAGCGGTTACGCTTCCCGGTTTAGCAATAAAATCTACCCCTTTTATTATCTCGGATCCGGGTTCATATTCAAAATGAACATTGTCAAAAGACACCCTTCCCTTTATTTCCGGTAGCATGATGTTCCGGTTGGCAGGATCTGCTTCCAATGGTATATTCATCAACTCCTGTGTCCTGTCAAGCCCGGCAAAAGCTTCTGTTAGCTGGCTTCCGATATTGCTCATTTGAAGGATTGGGGCGATCATAAATCCCAATAATAAAGTGAAAGCTAAGAAATCTCCGAAAGTCAATTGGTCTTCCATGATCATGTAGCCACCTATTCCCATAATGCCTGCAGAGGCTAGGCCCAATAAAAAAGTAGCTGAACTTGTGACCACACTTGTGGCTGTCAAACTGCTTTTTACATTTAAAAACAGTTTTTTTACTCCCGATTCAAATATTTTGGTTTCCTGGTCTTCTGCATTGAAGCCCTTAATTACCCGAATCCCTCCTAAAGTTTCTGTTAATCGGCCTGTAACGTCGGCATTGATTTTGCCTCGTTCTCTGAAAATTGGCCGTATCTTGCCAAATGCTTTCAAAGAAATTACGCCAAAAATTATTACCGGTACCAATACATATAAAGTCATCTTAGGACTGATGTAAATCAAAAGTACAAGACTTATTATTGAAGTAAGCAATCCTCCTACCATCTGAGCTAGCCCTGTTCCAACCAGATTTCGGACCCCTTCCACATCTGTCATTACCCTGGATACCAATTCACCTGTTTTGGCATTGTCAAAAAAACGAATCGGTAACCTTATAATATGGGCCTGCACTTCTACCCTTAATTTTGCAATCAAGTTTTGGGCTTCAACACTTAATATTTGTGTCAATCCAAATGAGGTTACTGCCTGAACTGTGACAGCTATTACCACGGCCACAATAAGCCATTTGAGCAATTCAAAATTGCTGGATGGTATAACATCATCTACCAAATACTTGCTGGCCCAAGGTAATACCAGACCGGAAAGCCTACTGATGATTATTAAAACAAGTCCAATGAATATATACTTTCGCCTTGGCCAAATAATGGTTTTAAAAACACTATTTAAACTAACATTACTTTTATTTTTTGCCATAGATTTATCTAAAGAGAGATTGAATAATAAACAAAATTTCACTAAAAACATTCCCTTTGCTGAATTCTATTTGATGATGCCTTGTTTATTTAGGCAAACAGTTGCTAAAAGTATGGCTTTGCTACAGATTTTGCCCTTAAAACATAAAAAATTAAACGTCTTTCTTTTACTTTCGATTAATTAATCGTAATATTGCAATGAAGCGATGGTTATACCAATTCCTTCCGGTTTAGATTTTAAACTTCAATAGAGTAACCATCGTGATACAATCGAATGATTAAAACAATAAGGATATGAAACTTTCAGAAATCAAACCCCTGTTGACTAAACAGGAAGAATTATTATTTCAACTACCTGATGGATCTTTGGTTCCGGAGCATTTTCATGTGACGGAAGTAGGGAAGGTGGTAAAACATTTCATAGACTGTGGAGGAACAGAAAGAAAAGAGGAAGTGATTAATTTTCAGCTTTGGTCTGCAGATGATTACAACCATCGTTTACACCCGGAAAAGTTACTTCACATCATTGAATTGTCGGAAAAGGTGCTGAAGTTAAATGATAGCGAGATTGAAGTTGAATATCAGGGTCAGACCATCCAAAAATTTGGCTTAGAATTTAGTAACGATCGTTTTTTACTTACGAGTAAACAAACCGATTGTTTGGCCAAAGAGCAATGTGGTATTCCTGAAAAGAAGCCAACATTGAAAATGGTTTCAGCTGAATCTGCAGGGTCCTGTACTCCCGGTGGAGGTTGTTGTTAATAGGTAGGCATAGAAAAAAGTCAAATTACCCTTCATCATAAATTCTTAATAGGAGATATGGTGAAGGTTAATTTTTTTTCTTTTAAAGCTTTCTTAATGGTGTCTCGGACTGAACCCTTAAATATAATTGGTCAAATCCCTTCAAAATCTGTGATTATTTGTTGCTTTCGTTGATTACAAAAATTGGACTTTGATTAATGGATTTTAAAATAGGAGCAATTATTCTGGTCATGTTTCCTATTTTTGTATAAAATAGTCTTTTGCACCTTTATGACAATTGGAGATAAGATAAAAAATAAAGTTTTTCATTCTGAATTTAACTTTCAGGCCTCTAGAAGTAGTGGGCCTGGAGGGCAAAATGTAAACAAGGTAAACTCAAGAGTTACTTTGTTTTTTAATGTGCCCAATTCTCAGTTTTTAACTGAAGCAGAAAAAGAGCTATTAATGGGTAAATTTTCTAGTAAATTGGATAAAGAAGGAAGTCTTCAATTTGATGCGCAATCCTCCAGATCTCAACTGGAAAATAAAAAAACGGTGGTAAGAAAGTTCAATGAATTTCTAGAAAAAGCATTTGAAAAGAGAAAGAAAAGAAAAGCCACTCGACCTAGCAAAGCTGCAAAAGAAAGAAGATTAAAAGCAAAACGATTCCGTTCAGAAAAAAAAGCCCTGAGAAATAAAAACTTTTGACCTGATTCAAAACCTTATTTCTCAAGACCTACCTATATAAAAATAATCCTAAAACTGCCAATGACAGCTTTAGGCTTATTGAATGATACTTTTTAAATGCTTAAACCAAATCTGACCAACCGAATTTGTCTGGACTCAAGCCTCTTCGGATGTCAGCAAGTTTATTTTTTATTCGATACATGTCTGCATTCTCATCGACAAAGGTTTTAAAGATCTCACCTTTATAAGAGATTTCCTTAATAGGTGAAATTACAGCTGCTGTACCTACCCCAAAGGCTTCTACCTTTTCACCTGAACGAATTCTTTTCAGAATCTCGGTAACTTCAATGGCTCTTTCTTCAACTTCAAGTCCCAAGTCGGGAGCAAGGCTAAGAATTGAGTTTCTGGTAATCCCATCCAAAATACTGTCACTCAAAGAAGGGGTAAGCAAGGTTTTTCCATTGAGAATAAACATGATATTCATGGTGCCTGACTCTTCTATAAATTTACGCTCTTTGGCATCTAGCCATATTATTTGATCAAAGCCATCTTCTTTGGCTTTGATCTGTGGTAAAAGGGAAGCGCCATAATTCCCCCCATTTTTTGCTGAGCCGGCGCCACCTCTTGAAGAGCGGATATAATCAGTTTCTACTTTTACTCTTAATGGTCTGGAATAATAGGCCTTCAGAGGAGAGAGCACCACCATAAATAGGTACTCCTTGGAGGCATCTACCCCTAATTTGTTTTCAGTTGCAACGGCAAATGGTCGAATATAAAGGGCATATTCAGGGTCATCTATTACCCATTTACTTTCTTTGCTTAGCAGTTCGCGTATTCCATCGATAAAACATGAAGCAGGCAATGGGGGCATGGCCATTCTTTCTAAGGAACGGTTCATTCGTTTATAATGGCTTTCCAATCGAAATACATTGATTTTACCATCCACCGTGCGAAAGGCTTTTAGGCCCTCAAAGACAGTTTGCCCATAGTGTAAACACATGGCCAAGGGTGACAATGAAATATTTTGAACCGGCCCAATTTTAAAATCTGACCAAGCGCCATTTTCATAGCGAGCTACCAACATCCGGTCGGTTGCCTGTAATCCAAAGGTGAAATTATCAAAATCAAAATCAGGCTTCTGAGTTATCGTTTCGTTCATCATGGGTAATATTAAATTATTGAAACTTCTTTCTTTTCATTCTAAGAAAAAGTAATTCTTTTTAACCTATTGAATATCAATTGCTTTTTTAGGGGTGATAAAAGCCCATGCTTTATGGGTTCCTTAAGAAAGTTTATTACCTATAAATAAATAGGCTACTCGTTTGTTCTACAAAATCAATTGATTGTGATTGCAAATTAAATAAGAATCTTTGATTGGTTACAGATACAATTTATTTAAATTTGAAGGGTACAATTCAAAATCTACATCAATGACTTTATTCGAAGAATTGGCAGAGAATTTCGAAAACCTGATTACAAAAAAAACCTTAAAATTAGGTGACAAAATGCCTTCTATTCGAACGGTTAGCAAAGAATACGGAGTCAGTAAAAATACAGTAATTCAAGCTTATTTGCTTTTAGAAAGCAGATCCTTTATAGTTTCCAGGCCGCAGGTGGGTTTTTTTGTTTGTCAAAGAGAAGACCAAATCTTGCCCATGCCCATGGCAAGTAGCCCCAATGTCAATGGCATGGTAGGAAAAGAAGATGGTTTAATTGGCAAAGTCTTTTCTCATTTTGTAAACAAAGACATCACCCAGATGTCTTTAAGTGTTCCTGACGAGTCTTTTTTTCCTGTGGCCAGGTTAAATAAATGCATCCAAACGGCCACCAAAACCTTGGGGGCAGGAGGAACCGCCTACGATGATATTCAAGGCAATATGCGGTTAAGGAAAAATGTTTCCAAATGGTCCTTTACTTGGGGAGGTAACTTAGGTGTGGATGAATTGGTGACAACTTCCGGGGCCATGCACGCCATTTCCTTGGCCTTTATGGCTTTGACCAAGCCCGGTGACCGAATAGGTGTCGAAAGCCCTGTTTACTTTGGTATTTTACAATTGGCCAAAAACATGGGGCTTAAAGTGATTGAACTGCCTACTGATCCTGAATATGGGGTTTTGCCCAAAGATTTGGAAGAATTGGTTGATAAAATAGACATATGTTTGCTGGTGAGTAATTTTAACAATCCTTTAGGTAGTTGTATGCCTGATAAAAATAAAAAAGAAGTAGTTAAGCTCTTGACCAGGCACAATGTGCCACTCATTGAAGACGATTTGTATGGAGATGTATATTTTGGTCAATCACGCCCTAAACCATGTAAAGCTTTTGATACAGAGGGGATTGTGTTGTGGTGTGGCTCAGTTTCTAAAACCCTTGCTCCGGGCTATAGGGTAGGCTGGATGGCTCCCGGGAAATTCATGAAAGCGATTTTAAAGCTTAAATTATTTCATTCCGTGTCCGGGACAACCATTACCCAAGAAGCCATAGGTTTATTTTTAGAAAACGATTATTATGAAAAGCACCTCCGGCAGCTAAGGGCAAGGTTATATAGCAATTCTTTGCATTTTATTCGAGCCATTGCCGACTATTTCCCAAAGGGAACTAAAATAAGTAGACCTCAAGGAGGCTTTGTGTTATGGGTGGAATTGGATAAAAAATGGGATACGGGTAAATTATTTGATAAAGTCTTGTCCAGAGGGATTAGCATCGCTCCCGGTAGGATGTTTACCTTGCAAAGTCAGTTTCACAATTGTCTCAGATTAAATTATGGGCTGCCATGGTCGGAAAAGTTGGAAAAAGAACTAGAATTGTTGGGGCAGATTTTAAAAGAATAAATTTTCCTAAAATCTGCCCCTATGGATGTTAAAATTCTTTTTCACCAAACTCACTTTTCACAAATCTCGATTTGTTTTTACCGGGATTAATGGTGTAGCTAAGATTTAAAAGTATCATATCTACTTCCAAAACATAGTTGGTAGTGGTGTAAAAAGCATCTTTTCTCCAGGTGGTAATTCTTTGTTCGTTTGTCGGCAATAGCCCCATGTCCATATTTAACCACGGTAAACTGGCAGTGAGCCTGTCTCCCATAAAAGTTTTCTTTGCTACTAGATTTGGGGATAAAAATCTGGAGTCTTCTCCTTGAGCTGTAATCCTTTTAGAAAGGTAGTTTAGGGACCATTGCAAACTAAAGGTAGAAGAAAAAGCATAACTCGCATTGGCATTGATGGAATACACCCAGGCTGAATTATCAATGGGGCGATTGTCAAACTCTCCGGTAATTTGATATTGGTATACATTCCCACCGGCAAATATTTTCCAATTGTTTGTTGGGTTGAGCTCCAGGCCCGCTTCCAGTCCAAGAGATCTTCCTGTGCCCACATTTGAATAAATGCGATTCAATATGGTGTCATTATAAATGGTGTTTACTCTATTTACTAAGTTTTGAACATTTCTGTAGTAAGCTGTTGTATAAAAACTATTTTCACCAAAGTTTTTAACTAAGCCCGCCTCAACAAGATCGATAAATTCAGGCAATAAAGTTGGATCTCCCTGTTCCAATGTTTCGGAATGTTCCCTTTCAGGGAATGGGTTCATTTTAAATGTTGTAGTGCGATCTACTCTTCGGCTGTAAGCAGCTTTATAGTATAAATTCTCGTTTACTCTGTATTGAATATTGGCTGAGGGGTAAGGTTTAAAGAAATCGTAGGTATAGGTGCTGTCAACCGTATTGCCTTTGTCTTTTAAATGCAGTGAACGATCCATATACTCAAACCTTAAACCTGCCGTATAACTCCACTTGCCTTTGTTGCCATTTACCTGACCGTAGGCTGCATGAATCAATCGTTTTAAATCTACATTTGAAGAAAACTCAGGAACCAACACAAATTTCCCTTCAGTATTTCTTCTTTCGTAGACAAAGTCTCCGGAATGGTTCAAGCTTCTAAATTGATATCCTCCCTCAAATGATCCCCAGGGCTTGGGTTTTGCCTTATAGTCAATTTTCCACCGAATTCCATGCAAAGGATTATCATTGGTATTGTACTCATCTTGGTAGATAAAATCCATATTTGGATAGCCAAGGTTTCTATTGGTGGTGGGGCCTCCCAACATGGTGTATTCGTAAAGAAAAGAAGAAGATATGCTTGCTTCATTGTCAAATAGGTGGGTGTAGTCAAAACTCCCCAAAGCAAAATCACTTTTACGTATCCTCAAATTCTCATTGTAATATTGCATGGTGTACAGCCGCTCACCATCCCTTTCTGCATGGTTGTCATAATAAAGGATATCAGCAGTACGGTCTTTACTTCTGATGCCTCCATAAAATCCCAGGCTGAAATTATTTTTGACATTGGGGGAATAGCCTAAAGTAAACCTTCCTGAGTATGCCTCCTCATCAAACCCTCGCTCGCCATCTGATGGGAAATAAGTTGTTATGCCATCAATTATGGTGTAAACTTCACCGTCTCTTCGCCCATTGATGTCATTTCTCAAATAACTGGCTCCAAAAGAGAGGTCCCAAGCTTCACTTTTGTGGTTGATAGTGAAATCTGCTCCGTATCTTTGAGGTTTTTCTTTGTTGTTATAATCTTGAATGCTTGGGAGTCCAAGCCTTGTATTCACTTGAATATAGGTACCATCTGTTGCTCCTTTCTCTGTAGTTATATTTATAATTCCGGCCTTGCCTTCAGGGTCATATTTAGCTGATGGGGCAGTGACTAATTCAATATTTTTAATGGCATTGGCCGGTAACTGACTGAGAATAATTGAGGGATCAGATTGCACAGGTTTGCCATTGATCATCACCACAAAACCTGTTGCACCCCGAACAGACAGCTCTCCTTCTGCATTGATTGAAACCGATGGTAGATTTCTTATCAGATCTATAGCGTTGCCTCCTTTTCCCGTCAAAAACTCGGAGGAGGCAAAAACCTGGCGGTCCACTTTGTGCATGGCGGTAAACCGAGAACCGGAAACCTCCACCATGGCCAGTAACTGCTCATCCGGAGAGATTAGCAATGTGCCTAAATTTAAGGCTTTACCTTTCTCAACATTTACAGGGCTAATAATTAAATTTTTATAGCCCATAAATTGGGCGCTTAAATAATATTCACCTGCTTTTAATCCTTCCAAAACAAATGTACCATCAGGTTCAGTGATAGTTCCATTTACAAGGCTTGAATCCGCAGGACTGTAAAGGCCTATGCTTCCATACTCAATGGAAGTGTTTTCATTGGCGTCATTTAAGGTTCCTTTTATTAGCGTCTGTCCAAAGGCAGCATTGAAAAAGAATAAATAAAATACGATTAGATGGGCTTTTCTCATTTCTTATTTTGTTAAGATGCAAAATAAGTCAGGAAAAGTGCTAATACAGCGGTAGATTTTTACCAATAATGGTGATTTTAGGACAATAATCGGGCACGATACTCCAAAGGAGTTAAGGTAGTTTGAGATTTAAAGAACTTTATAAAGTTGGATGCATCTGAAAAATTCAGTTGGTAGGCAACCTCATTGACAGGAAGATTGGTATGTGTTAGTAAATTTTTGGATTCTATTAATAGTTTTTCTTTGATTATTTCAATGGTATTACAACCTGCAGCTGCCTGACAAATTTGATTCAATTTCCGGCTGCTTAAATTCATAAGGTTGGCATACTCTTCCACAGTCCTCAATTTGATATAATTATCATTGAGTAATTTTTTTAGCCTACTGAACTCACTTACAAAGCTTGGATGAACTTGGTCTTTTAAGGCAGGGAGGTAAAGCGTTTTTAAAATAATAGTATTGAGGTGAGCTGACAGCAGTTCCAAGGGTTCATTGGCTTTAAAATCCCTATAGAATAGGTTGAGTTGATCCATCAAAATAGAGTCTTGCCTTGGAAGGTTAAATTTATTATGCAATCGAAAAAGATTGTCCAAAGCAGCAGGGTATTTGGCAAGTGCTTCTTCTTTGAACATCACCACAAAACCTTCAGGGATTTTCGAAAAATCCCAGCAGTGGACTTGCCCAAAATTTAAATAAAAACCAACAGGAGGGCGGACTTCATGTTTGATGTCATCAACTACATGGTATCCAGATCCCTGATTTAAAAATATCAATTCATGGTATCCCTCATGTCGATGGGGTTTGGTTGGTTTAATAACAGGCTTCATCTTTGAAACCTTTATAATCAACTCTTTCTCAATTTTATTTTTTTTGCCTATTTCCTTCACTTCTTTTTCCATAACCCTTGTGAACTTTCTAATTTTTTCCCCTTATTTACATATAGCAAACTTACAGAAGCATTTTAGAGAATTTACCACTTAAATGGGATTTATTTCGACCGAAGCAATTAAATCTTTACCTACCCAACTATTTCCTACTGACTTTTTAGTCTTTAAAATGAAAGAATAAACACTTATAAATCAATAAGTTTATCTGCCGGTGAAAATAAAAACTTACAATGAAAGGTTGTCATCAAGCCATTTGGTTTCCTTGTTATTTAAATTGAATAAAAATTATTTCATAAATAAAAGGTTTCGTTATATAATTGGTCAGTTAGATGGATGATTTTAAGAAAATAATAGATAATTTTATTGTCAAATAACCATTAAATTATTGAAATTTCTCCTTCGAAATGGATTACTAAATTGGAAACTAGGAAATGTTCCCATAAATTCGAAAGGTGTAGCGTTATTTATCCTACTAAAAATACAATGAAAGATTCCGATGTACTGTTGTTAAAAGCCATGGCCTTGGACAATGTGAAAGCATTTGAAGCCATTTACAATAAATATTGGGAGCTATTAGTGAGGCAGGCTTATGCCAAACTGGGCGACTCTTCAGAAGCAGAAGATTTGGTGCAGGATATTTTTTTAACCCTCTGGAATAACAGAAAATCCTTAGCCATTCAAAAAGACCTCAAGGTGTATTTGCTCACTGCTGTAAAATATAAGGTTTATAGGGTCATTTATAAAAGAAAGTTTTTATGTGATATAGCCGGGCTTGATGAGGTTCAAATGAAATCTGAAGCGCCCAGAATCTTGGAGTTTGAAGAATTGTACGAAAAAATTGAAGTAGCCATTAATAAATTGCCTAAAGGGCAAAGAGAAACTTTTAAGTTAAGCAGAATTAATCAACTTTCTACAAAAGAAATAGCCTCCAAATTGCAGATTGCCCCTCAAACAGTACACAATAAAATCCATATGTCTTTACTTTTTATCCGGGCAGAAATAAAGAATTATCTTTTAGGTTAACTGTTAATTCCAAATAAAATTTTAAAAATCTATATTTTTTCTCTTTCAATATCTTTAATATTTAGAGGTGATAGTCATTGTATAGTTAGCTCATTTAAGTTTTTTTAGGAAAAATTTAAAATAATGCCTTTTTTTTAGGTAGTGTTCTAAGTTTTTTAACACTTAGTATATATAGAAGAGATATTATGAATTTTCCAAATCATATTTTGCGGCTCATTAAGAAGGAATTAGAAGGTAAGCTAAGTCCTGAGGAAAGATTGATCCTGAATGAATGGTATGAAAATCTTGACAATTCGGATGAGGTTGATTTTGATTCCAGAAAAGAGAAAAATTTAAAGAGATTAAGAGCTGTTATGGCACCAAAGCCCAGTTATAAAATTGATTTCAGTTGGATAGGCTGGGCAGCTGCAGTAGTGATTGTTTTTATTGGAATGTTTGAAGTTTATAATAATAAATATTCAACCGAACCGACCGTAGAGACTGTAGTAGAAGAGCGTTTTGAAGAATTTGTAAACCCTCGAGGAGTAAGGCGGCAGCTTACATTGCCAGACGGGTCTAAGATTTTTTTGAATGGGAATAGCAAGGTGAAAATAAGCAAGCAATTTTCAGCCAATAGGAAGGTGTTTTTGAAAGGGGAGGCATTTTTTGATGTGGAGAAAGATTCGGCCAATCCTTTTGTGGTAGTAACAGAGGGGCTAGAAACTAGAGTGTTGGGTACAGAATTTACTGTAAGCGCATATGAAGATAAACCACAGTTTGTAGCTGTCAAAGAAGGTAAAGTCAAGGTGTCGGAGGCCCATGAAGAAAAATCTACCGAAAGTAATTTTTTAACCGCCAATGAGCAGTTGACTTTTAAGGAGGGAATAGGTTTAGGAAGCAAACAGCGGATCAATCCGGATAAAAAGTTTGCCTGGATCAACGGTAAAATAATATTTGATAAAACGCCTATCAATGAAGTGTTCTCAGTCTTGTCTGACTGGTATGGTTTAGAATCTGTAGAACTGAGTGATAAAAATATGAACTGTTTTGTTACAGGGACTTATACCAGAATGACCTTAGAAGATATTATGGAATCAATTAAATACGCTACTGGAATTGCCTATGAGATAAACGGAAAACAATTAAAAGTTAAAAAAGGGAATTGCTAAAAGTGGCGCTAGGTCGAAGTAGCGCCACTATAGAAAAGCAATTCATTTACAAATGAATTACATTTAACCATTACAAAATTATGAAAAAAAAGTTACTCATCCTTTTTTTGAGGATTACTATGCGGATATTTTCCATTGCTTGCCTATTTTATTTAGGCTTGGGAGTAGGTTGGGCATTTAATTCAGATGCTCAAATAATGAAAGAGGCCAAGGTCGTTCTTTCTCCTGAAGCCGAAACTTTGGTTGACATTTTTGATCAGATAGAACGCCAAACTGATTTTAACTTTGTGTATGAAATTGCGCTAAGGAAGGATGAAGTTTTGAATATCGATCTGGGAAAATCGAATGTTGAAGCTGTACTTGAAGAAATTTCAAGGAATAGCAACCTAGTATTTAAACAGATAAATCACACCATTACCGTTGCCGATAAAACGCCTGAAGATCATTCTGCGGAGGCAGCTGATGTTATGAAAATTATCACCGGTACCATTGTTGATGAAAATGGAAGTCCAATACCCGGAGCCACCATTTTGGTAGAAGGAACAAGTATTGGTACAGCCACAGATTTAGATGGTAATTTTTCTATCGATGCTCCCTCAGGCGCTGTTTTATTAATTTCTTTTATTGGCTATGAGTCGCTAAAGGTAGACGTAGGAAACCAAACCAAATTAAGCATCACCTTGAAAGAAGATGAGGCTGCTTTAGATGAGTTCGTTGTGGTAGGGTACGGTTCCGTAGAAAGAAGGGAAATTACCGGTTCAATTGCTTCTATTGGTAGACAAGATATTGTGAGTGAACCTACTTACTCTTTTGAAAGCTTACTTCAGGGTAGGGCTGCCGGAGTGGATGTTGTGGCAGATAGCTACAGGCCTGGTGCAGGAGCTACCGTAAGGATTAGGGGAGCAAGGTCTTTGGTGGCCGGAAATGATCCCTTGATCGTAATGGATGGTATTCCTATTGCAGGGAATCTTATGGATATTAACCCTTCCGATATCGAATCCATAGAGATTCTTAAAGATGCCTCTGCCACTGCTATTTACGGATCTAGAGGGTCAAATGGTGTGATTTTGATTACCACAAGAAGAGGTTATTCAGGTGGAACGCAGATTGAATACAGTGCGTTTGCCGGCATTCAAAATATAGCCAATAAAGTGGATTTGATGGATGCAGCGGCTTTTACTGAAATGCAGAGAGATGCAGCCAGACAACAAGGGTCTTATACCACAGATGAGGATTTGTTTTTGGATTGGGAATTAGAAGGGATTCAAAATGGTGTTGACACCGACTGGCAGGAAGAAGCCTTTAAAACCGGCTTCCAACAAAATCACCAGCTGAGTGTTAGAGGCGGAACAGAAGACACCAAATATGCCATATCAGGAACGTATTTGGATCACAAATCTATTGTTTCTAACAACGATTTTTCTCGATTTGTAGGAAGGTTAAACTTGGATCAAGAAGTCAGTGATAGGTTTAGAGCCGGAGTATCCGCTCAGGTAACTACTAGTGAAGAGTATCGAGGAGGCGATTTTGGTAGCATTATCCTAAGGAGTCCTTTGGATTGGCCGGAAAGAGCTGAAGGAGCCCTATCAAGTGAATTTGCAGTAGGGGAGAGTTTTCCGACTTTGGCCTTAGATAGAGATTTGTACATCGATAGAAGAGACAGAACACGTATCATCACCAATATTTATGCTGAGGCAGATATTATCGAAGGATTGAGTTATCGATTTAATTTTGCTCCCGATTTGACTTATTACGATAGAGGAACCCATACTTGGCAAACCTCTACGGCTAGTGTGGCGAATAGCAAAACCAGCAATATTTTGTATGAGAATATTGTTAACTATTCCAAAGACATAGGTACAGATCATAAAATCCGAGCAACAGGTTTGTACAGTGTTCAGAATTTCAGAGAAACAGGTTCAGGTGTTTCTGTTCGTGGCTTGCCTTTCGAACAACAACGTTACCATAATATTGGAACTGCTGAAGAGACTACCTCTAGAAGCTCTTATTTAAGTGAGTGGGCGCTTGAATCATATATGCTTCGATTGAATTATTCAATGAAGGACAAATACATTGTGACCATGACAGGAAGAGTGGATGGCTCTTCCAGACTTGCAGAAGGTAATAAGTACGGCCTTTTCCCTTCAATGGCCTTGGCTTGGCTGTTGGATAAAGAAGATTTTATGTCCAATAATTCAATCTTTGATGAATTAAAACTTAGAGCCAGTTATGGCGATGTAGGAAACACGGGTATTGCTCCATACCAAACGCAAGGAAGAGTACAAAGAGTTGGTTATGCATTTGGTGACCAATCTGTTTATGGTTTTCAAAGTGCTGAGTTGGCCAATTCGGAATTGAGATGGGAAAGGACTAGGCAAATTGATATAGGTGTAGATTTCTCCTTATGGAACAGTCGAGTAATGGGTACTTTTGGTGTTTATCAGCAAAGAACAATTGATTTGCTTATGAACAGACAATTGCCTCCAACCTCGGGTTTTGCAAGTACCTTAGAAAATGTAGGTGCCACCAGAAACAGAGGGATTGAGTTCAATGTCTCTGTGGTGAATATAGAAGCCAAAAGACCGGGAGGGTTTAGATGGACTACAGACTTTGTTTTCCATGCCAACAAAAATGAGATTACTGAATTGTATGGAGGCAAAGAAGATGATCCTGGTAACTTATGGTTCATAGGGCAACCAATAAACGTATATTATGATTGGGAGTATATTGGCGTTTGGCAAGAGTCTGAAAGAGATTTGGCCAATTCATATGGCGCCAACCCGGGAGATATGAAATTGAATGACATCAACAATGATGGAAGAATAGGGGCGGATGATAGGATTTTATTAGGATCTGATGTTCCTAACTGGACTGGTAGTTTAAACAATAGAATAACTTATAATAATTTTGATTTTGCTTTTTTCATTTACACCACTCAGGGGATAAACATTTTCAGTGAGGCTGGTGGGACTTCTCTAGGGGGGATGCTTAACCTACGTCGAGGTTATAACCTAAACTCAAGAGATGTTAATTATTGGACACCGGATAATCCAAGTAATGAATACCCTCAACCTAGAGTTAGAGGACATGATTATTCTACGCCTATGGGTTATTTTGATGCAAGTTTTGTTAGGGTGAGAAACATAACTCTAGGTTATAGTCTTCCTGATAAGCTATTGGATCGATGGGGTTTACGTAAATCCAGAATTTATTCAGGAGTACAGAATCCTTTTACTTTTACCTCATTTCCAGGACTTGATCCTGAAGGGGCAAGAGATCTTGATATGCCAAATTACAGAACCATTTTGTTCGGTATTGAACTTGGATTTTAAACCACTAATGTCTAAAAGATGAAATCAATAATAAAATATATACTTGGATTGGCTGTCTTCAGTACCAGCATAAGTTGTGCTGACTTGACAGAAAATATGATTACAGACACTGTTGCTGATGTTCAATTTTCTACAATAGAAGGGTTGGATGAAGCTTTGGTTGGTGCTTATGTACCTTTAAGATGGTACTATGGGCGGGAACCCGGACTATTGATGAACCTATTTGGAACGGATATGTTCATGGAAGGGCAAAGCTATAATTCAGAATGGGACAATTATGGTCCCGGATTAAATGCTTCAACGGTGCTTTCTCCATCAGGTGATGTGCTGGTGTGGGAGCATTTTTACAGAGGAATCAATTATGCCAATACGGTAATATCCAGAGCAGATGGTATAGAAGGGATGAATGAAACCACTAAATTGGCGAAAATAGCAGAGGCAAAATTTTTGCGTGCGCACTATTATTTCGTCTTAGTACAGCATTTTGGTCCCGTTCATTTGACTTTGGAGGAAACAACAGGTGTAGAATTGGAGGCTTTTAGAACTTCTGAGGAGGAAGTTTATCAAGCAATTATAGCAGATTTGGAATATGGTATGGAGCATCTTCCTTTAGAACAAGTGCAATATGGGAGGCCTACCTATGATGCGGCTACCAACCATTTGGCAAAGGTACACTTAACCATTGGCAATTGGGAGAAAGCTGCAGAACTGGCAATCCAGGTAATTGAAGGCGGAAGACATCGGTTATTAGACAATTATGCAGATGTATTTGATCCTTTTAACCAGAGGCATGATGAGGTAATTTGGTCGGTACAGTGGGGAGATGACACGGAGGTAAACAATCCCGGAAATGAACTTCAAAGGTACTTAGGCCCAAGGCAATGGTTGCTGCCAGGTTTAATTGGTGATGATATGTATCATGTTGGTATTGCTCGTTTTTGGCCTACAGATTTTACCCTGACTACCTTGTTTGGAAATGATTACAGGAATGAAGGCCTGCATATCAGGAACGATTCTCGATATAGCGTTACTTTCAAGGAAGCTTGGCTTTACAATGACGAACCTAATGTTCCTGAAGGTTTTTCTATTGGAGATACTGCTGCTTGGTTTACCAATGATCCTATCAGACAGGAATATTCCCAGGAACAAATTGATGCGGCACCTTATAGGTTGGTAATTATTGAAGACAGAAATGATGTATTTTCTCCAACTGTTCAGAAGCATCGCTACCCTTACTTACGAAACAATGGCAGGGATTATATGTACATGCGTTTAGGAGAAACTTACCTAATTGCTGCAGAGGCATTGATGATGCAGGGCAAGCTGGATGAAGCAACCTACTATTTCAATATTTTGAGAAAAAGGGCTGAATTCCCGGGTGGAGAAGAAATTCCTTTAATCACACCGGATGAGTTGGATATCGATATGATCCTTGACGAAAGAGGAAGAGAGTTGGCCGGAGAATTGCATAGGTGGCCTGATTTGAAAAGAACAGGGAAGCTATTGGAAAGGGTGAAAATGTACAACCCTAATGCTGCACCCAATATTCAAGAGTACCATATGCTTCGTCCCATTCCTCAAAGTCAAATTGACCGAACAAAGAATGATTTCCCTCAAAATGATGGTTATTAGTATCTTTGCTCGCAAGAATTTGATTACTGAGGAAAGCATTTTGTGAAATAAAATTCCTTAGTGGACATAATTTGCCCCCTTCAGCTTTTAATAAGCCAAGGGGGCATTTTTTTAAACCCGGATTATGTAATAGGATTTCTCCGCCCTGACAAGGTCAGGGGTGAAGCCTGTCCCGTGTTTACGGGAAGTGTTGCAATCGCAAGAAAATCAGGCTGTTTGGAGATTTTAGCATAGCACCGCTATGGTGAAATTGAAAACAGCAACAAAGTGGCTGATTTTGAAGCGATTTCAGCACGTAATAGATTGTCTATTTCATATTTCGGGTTAAACCTTATTGATAGAAACACCATGGAGTATTTAGCATTGTCATTTGCATTTCATGGAAACCCCTTTCCTCAAAGTACGGTGTTGGTGCTTATACTTATTTAAAGTTGTAGCTGATGGTTTCTTTTTCTCCGTTGGTAATTACTTCTAAAGTAACCTTATCACTACCTATTTTTGTTTTTGATCCCAATTGAATATCTAGTTGAGGGGCTTCTTCCCCTTGAAAAGGAACCAAACTTGTAATAAACCGCACACCATTTTTCTTACCATCCCATTCTTTACTAAAAGAAAATGCCGGACGAGGCTCTTTTATGGTATAAATAAAAGAAACTTGCCCTTCTTTTTCGTTTAAGCCTAATTTTGTTGTATCGTGCGCTTTTATAGAAAGATTATAGCCATTTTGAAACAAGGTCTGGACCGAAAGGTTTTCTTTGTCCATCGAAACCTTACCGGGGGCGAGTTGAAAATTTAAATCCAGTATACCATTCTCAGTCCCAATGGCCTCATCCACTAGAATAAAAAATGATTTGTTGTAGAATATTACCGCTCTACGGTGGGCCATTCCTTCATAATTTTGATTTTCAACCACTAGAATATCATGTTTTTCTCCGGGTTTCCATAGTAATAATTTTGGTGCATAATTAATGTTTTCCCCATTTAAAGTAAGGGTTTGGTGTACTTTGCTCTGCCTGAACCAAGCTCTCCCTTCCGGATCACCACTATAAATAAAGCTACCGGAATCAGGAGTGAGATTTCTTCCTCCGGCAAAAAGAGAAAAGGTCCCATTGTCCGGTTGACTATGTCCGCCTCCGTTGGGGCCACATTTTAATACCAAGGCAATGGCTGAAGGATCCCAAGAGCTTCGCATGGAATAAAGCCCACTCTGAGGGAAAGCAAAAGCCGTATTTTCGGGTTTGTTGCCTTCTTTTCCTTCAGTGGCCACATACAGAAAATCTGGTCTGTCAAAGAGTTTGGCATATACTTTAAGTTTATCGTAATGTTGTCCGGGGCTTCCTGTCCATGCGTCTCCAAATTGAGGAGTTGTACCATCAGGAAAAGCAAGCTTCATGGGAACCTCAGCCATTTTCTCAATCATCTTCAGGTAATCTTCAGAAAAAAGATCCGCCTTGCCATTCATTTGAGCAAGTTCATAGGTCCTCAAAAACCAACTTATGCTTCCCATATGATACCCAAAAGCCAATTCTCTTTGGTGACCATCAGGATATACTTGTTCGTGAATCTCATTGTTAAAACGCTTGATCGCCTCATTCAACCATTGGTCTGAGTCTATGAATTCAGGAAACGTCATGGCGATAAAAGCCATTCCTTCAGCCTCCATTAAGGCCCAATTGCTTCCAGAACTGTATTTGGTCATTAGGAAGTCAGCATGATCATACATACTACTAAGGAAGAATACCAGGGCCTCCGGACTGAAATTAGGGGAGTGAAGAAAATAATTGAATAGGTGGGTCCACCTGTTTCCTCTAATACCGGCTTCTATAGATCGCCATGCCAGTTGATGATTTTCATCTCTTGGGTTTTTTATTACCCAGTCAATAAGTTGTTTGTTCCATTCTTGGGCATACTTTTCATCCCTTTGCGCTTTGTAAACTTTTCCCATGCTTTGCCAGAAGACCATTCTATTAAGCTGCCATACCCATTCTTTATCTTTTACCGGTTGGGTTTCCCAATTGATGTCCCAGCCTACAAAGGATGGTGGATAAGCAGGTTGGCCTACCATCACATGTTTTAGGGCATTTTCAGCATAAATAAAATCCTTGGATGAAGGTTTTCCATTATAGTTTTTGTTGTCGGAAGGATGAGCTAAACCTGTTCTACTCCTAAAATATTCCAGTAAATACCTGGCAGCCAATATAGGGTTGTCAATATTGGCCTTTACTTTTTGTGTGAGGTTTAGCTTTTCAGATATCTTTTGCCAATTGTTAAGAAAATGCTCGTTTGGAACGGCTGTTGAAGTTTGTGTTCCATTGTGTTGAATTATATTGTAATTTCTAAGCTGGCTGAAGTTGTTGGTAGATTTGATACCCATACCTCCATTTGTCTGAATGGTGTTTTGAGCGATGGTAAGTTGACTATTGCCCTTATAAAGATTTTCTAAAAGCAAACCGTTTCGATCATTGCCTTCCAGGAGGTTGTATTTGATTTCCACAGCATGAGATTCATTGACCTGTATGCCATCGCCTTTGTTACGGCTGCTTTCATTGTTGACGATTTTAACGTTTTCACAAAGACTGGCCATTATACCGGAGCCCCATGGTGAATTACTAAATCGGCTATTGGAAATTTTGATATTGCTCGATTGGAAAAGATGGAGGTTATGATGAATGCCTTTACCGGGAACAACATTAGAACCATTGTCACTAAAATCACAATCGATGATGTTTACTTTATTTGCTCCGCGTAGTGAAACCCCATTTTTGGTAAAGTTTCTTACCGTAAGGTTTTCCAAATGAATATTTTGGATTTGACCTGGGAAATCAGCAGACAATACCAAGCCCTCCCTTCTAGGAGCTGATTGTCTGGCGCGAGCCCTTCTACTTTGATTGGGATCATATTCTGCTTCAGCACTTGACCTACCCTCGATCACAAAATTTTTAAGCGTAATGTTTGCTGTTGAAGGGTTTAGGTTGCCAATGGTTATTCCTCTCAGTTGCTCTTCAAGCAAAAGAATGGTGGATAATCCAAAGCCTTCTAAATGAATATCATCGGGTAATATTAGTGGGGCCTCCAATACGTGCACACCTTTTTCAAGGAGTATTTTTTGCCCAGATTTTTGAGCCTTTACAATGGCCTGTTGAATTGATTGTCCTGCTTTTACATTTATATAATCTGTTGGAGTTTTGCCTAATTTTGCTCTGGAGGCACCACTTTGCTTTCGCGCAAGCGATAGCGGAGTTTTTGTTATTGATGAAGATTTTTTTGATTGGGCTTTTTGAGCGACTAAAAACTCCCAGCTTGACTCATTCCTTGTTTTTTCGATCGCCTTTTTTGAATATGGCATGGGAATATTTTTAATATCAGTGTAGTGTGTATATACAAATTCATAGATATCTCTGAACTCACCACGTCCACGTTGAGAAATAATTCCATAAACAGGAACTTCATTGCCAAGCATGAATTTTGCACTGTATTCAAAACCTAAAGCCAGTCTATTGTCAGCCACTGAATAGAAGTCTACTCCCTGTGTCCAGGCAACCTGAGCAGCTTTGGCAAATTCTCCTAAACCCAATTGAACATGGGGCCAATCCCTTGTTGTTTCTTGGATTTGCCCGTTGGGGTAAATGTATTTGGAGATACTCCCATTGTTAGGTCCCCAGAAATACCTGTCTACTGCTTCTTTAAATATTTCAGGTCGATTCGTAAAAACCCCAATTCCAAGCATGGTATTGATCATGGCTGCATCCCAGTTCCCGTTGGCTTCTGTGAAAAAGTCTCTGATGTATGGGTAAAATACCGTAAGCATTAATTGCTCAAATTTTTGGATTTCTTCCGGATCCCAACCAGAATCGCTATACCGTAAAATCTCTGCTGCATTCAGGAAGTGTTGACCGGTCAGTGCTGCGATGAGCTTTGCATCATTGTCATCAAAATCCCATAACCTTTCGGCCCAGGCGTTGATTATTTCTATGGACTTTAATGCATGTTGCTTATCTGAAGAAATGTACCAGAGCAAAGCCTGTCTGTAGGCTTCCAAGGCTCCGGCCGAAAGTTCTTTATGTCCTTCCCCTTTGCGACCATATGAGCCCCTCACTACATGGGTAAATGCTTGGGGTTGAAAATCAATTGATGCTTCATTTTTAAGGTTCTCATAGGCTGTTTTCCATGGTTCTTTCTCTTGAACCACCTGAGATTTCATATAATCCAAATCAGCTTGGTTTTGTAAAATACCGGGATGTACAAATGAGGTAGGATAGATCAAGTCAGATTTTACATCAGCAAGCTGAGCAAAGCTATGGGCCCCTAACAAAAATGAAAAAGCAAAAACTGTTAGGGCTAATAGGAATGATTTCATAGGTAGTTTTGAGTTTTATATTGCGTGAAAATATACGAGTATACAGGCAAAAATGAAAGTGAAAAATGGATGAGGGGGAGCGACCGGTATTGAGAATAAGGAGAAAATAAAGCGATAATTCATTTTTTAGAACAACCTGTCTAGGAACATCAAAGAAGCCCAACTATGGTTGGACAATATTTTAAATATGGCTAGTAGTGAAATAAAAATGATACTCAAAATGATGATATAGGTTACTTCAGCAAGTTTTTAGGAGAGTATAATTAATATTAATTGAAATAATAAAGGAAAAAATATTTGATAATATATAAATTTTTAAATTTTAGTAGTATTATTAAGTGTCATTTGACTTTAATGATAAAATTTAGTGTTTGACATCATTTTATTCTAATGATTTTTAAGAAATTATTCACCAAACCGCAAATCAATGAAAAATGTACCAATTAAAAGTTGTTGGGGGGCTTATCTCCCTACTAGTAAAGCCATTGTAAGCTTAAATGTATTAATTGCATTATTAATGATATCTAGTTTCGGGTACGGTAACAGTTTTGTCTCGAAAGCATTTCACCCCGCTAGCCCCAAACCAAGAGCTGAAATTACCGGTACGGTCGTAGATGTAAATGGTGAACCGATCCCCGGGGTTACGGTTTCTGTACCCGGCACTGGCAGTGGTACTGCTACTGATTTGGATGGGAAGTATAGGATTAATGTAGATGAAGGGGCAACATTGGTTTTTTCATTTATTGGATTTGTCTCACAAAGAATTCAAGTTTCTGACCAAAGCATGATTAATATAACACTACTTGAAGATACATCGGCCCTCGATGAAGTGGTGGTTGTAGGGTATGGCACCCAAAAGAGAGAAAATTTGACAGGTTCCGTTTCCGCTGTGAATTTTGATGAAGAACTACAAAATAGGCCTTTAACCAATGCATCTCAAGCATTGAGTGGTCAAGTACCAGGCGTTTGGATCAGTCAGAATTCAGGAAAACCCGGAAGTGATGGTGCTCAGATCAGGGTTAGAGGATGGGGAACATTAAATAATTCAAACCCACTTATTCTTGTAGACGGTGTGGAGGCATCAATAAACGAGATTAACCCAAATGATATTGAAAGCATGACAGTGCTAAAAGATGCGGCAAGTTCGGCTATTTATGGTTCAAGAGCAGCCAATGGTGTTGTCTTGATTACCCTTAAATCAGGAAAATTTGGTGAAAGGACTAGTATTAATATTGGAAGTTATGTAGGACAGCAAAGCCTTGGGAGAAGGTACAACATTATTGAGAATAGTGTGGAGTACATGGGCATGTGGAATCAAGCTTTGGCAAATCAAGGCGGAAGCCCCTTGTTTCCAGAAACAGTGATCAATGATTTTAGAAACAATAATGATCCTTATGTATATCCAAACACTAATTTTTTTGATGAGGTTTTTAGGAATGCACCCATTACAGAACACAATATTTCGGTAAATGGAGGTTCTGAGCAAACCAAATTCTATGTATCAATGAACTATTTAGATCAGGATGGGATCATGCTCAATTCTAAATCAAACCGATATGGGTTGACTGTAAATTTGGAAACTAAGCTTAAAGATTGGCTTACGATAGGAGGAAGGCTTAATGGCATCAAAAAAGCCTCTGAAGAACCATTTAATTTGGGTCGGATGATGTATATTTTTTCTAATGGAGGTTACCCTTTTACAGCTCCCTATACTGAAGATGGAAGATTTGGATCAGTGCAAGCGATTAATAGTGATGGTAATACAATTGTCGGAAA